>NZ_JABKBZ010000090.1:0-17702 GCF_013166635.1 Lentimicrobium sp. S6
AGATCTAAGACTAAGCTATAGTCCATGTTTTCTAATCTTATATAGCAAAGAATTTTTTATCTATCAAAAAAAATATCCAATTCCCTAATTCCAGTTCTCATTAACTTATCTCCCCATAAAAAATAACGTGACCCCTAATGTTTTATTCGAGCAATAGGGGCTCTTTAGTTTACAAGCAAATTCGAAATTTTAAGATATAAATGTAAATTTGCAAATAAAAGCTAATGACACCTGAAGAAAAGGAACAATTAATAATTCAAATAGGTTCTAAAATAGATCGTTTACAAAGGCAGATTGTAGATCTAAAAGAATTAACTAAGCCTATTGAGCCTGATTGTGCCATAGGTAGGGTGAGTCGAATGGATGCCATCAATAACAAAAGTGTTAATGAATCTGCTCTGCAAAAGAAGAAGAATCAATTGAATGGTTTAAACAGGGCTTTGGAAGATATTCATAAACCAGATTTTCAAAATTGTATAGTTTGTGGCTATGAGATTCCATTACAAAGAGTATTTATCATGCCAGAAAGCAGAAAATGCACCAATTGTGCCGGCAAATCCATTAGATGATGTATTTTTGCTGCGATTTATGATAAAGAAACTCACATACCCTTTGTTTTTATTAGTTTTAGCTAGCTTATTCTATTCTGGATGCGTGAAGAATGAGACCTGTTTACCAGCTAATAACTTTCTTTATGCAGATTTTTATTATTCGGAATCTGATACAGTTGATGTCGCAACAACTGTAGATTCTTTATCTCTTTACATTATAGGAAGAGAAGATTCTGTTCTTTATGATAATGAAAAAGGTTTAGGAAGTGTATCCATACCTTTGTCTGATGATTTAACTGAGATTACGGTAGTCATTAAGATAAACGATGCGGTTGATACACTATACATCAAATATAATCCTTATTCTGTTTTTCGTTCTACAGAATGTGGGGTTATTAACAGGTATGAAATAGCGGATCCTGAATTTACCGACAATAGAATTATTAAAATAACAAATGATAATAATACAGTAGATGAAACTGAAGCGGTTAATCTTTATTTGGTTGTTGATCTCGACTAGCTTAATTGCGGGTCAGCTTTGTGCACAGGAGGTAGACAGCAGCCGCTTCAAAGTAGCTGAGGATAAGCCTTTAGAGATAGAGAAAGAGAAAAGGGAAAAAGAATACTTTCAGCATGATCTTCGAATTGGTATTGATATTAGTACAATAATCTCAGGTGCTATATCTCCAATCAGAAGGGGCTTAGATTTGAGTGTGGAATATAATTTAAAGCCCAAATTATTCCTGATGCTCGAAGGAGGATATAATTATTATGAAAAAGAAACCCTACGAATTAAATATAAATCTCAAGGTTCTTATCTTAGGCTTGGATTTGATTATAACTTAAGGAATCCAGTTTCCGAAAACGATAAAGATATTTTCTATATGGGACTTCGCTATGCTTATTCACAATTTACTCAAGAGGTTCCTATGTATTTATTGGTAAATGGCTATTGGGGGAATTCAATTTCTTCTTTTGGCCCAGAAATTGGATATGCACATTGGTGGGAATTTGTTACTGGTTTTAAAGTGGAGGTGTTGAAAAACTGGTATTTAGGCATGGGAATGAGATTAAAGGGATTTATAAATAGATCGAAAACAAATATAGAACCTGTACAATACGTTCCTGGATATGCTAAGAACTATAATTCTGGCGTCATGGATTTTAATTATACCATTTATTATAATATTCCTTTAAACTATAAGAAGGAAAAAATAGCTGTATATGAGAGGAGTAAGTAAATATATAATCGTTTTCATGCTCTTGATATTGGCCTTTTCTGCTCATGCCCAGAAGGAATATCGATTCCTGGACTACCAAGGGTTTGGGGTAAAGGTGGGTGGAAACTATTCTAGTATCGGAATACAACCTGCCGTGGCCGATCTGTCTGGAGAAATGAGCTATAATGCTGGTTTAGTTTATACTTTTAGCAATAAGAAATATGTTGGGGTTCAGATTGAATTGCTATATTCTAGTAGAAAGTGGAGTGAGACCTTCGATGATACCTTAAAGGCAACCACTGAATTACAGTTTGTTGAATTACCATTAATAACAAATATCAATCTTGGAACTGGTAGAATGAAATATATGATCAACCTTGGTACTTATATTTCTGCCAAAGTAGGTAAATCATTATCAAGTGAACTGCCTGAAAATCATTCGCAATATGAAGCTTTATATGCTAGAAGTGAAAGAGGTTCTGATTTTGGATTGATCATTGGAGGCGGACTTAGATATATAAGTGATATTGGAATTTTTCAGCTAGATGCTCGTTTTGCTTATGGCTATCAAAAGATTTATAATGAGGATACTACAGGATTTAGGTTTTCTAATATGTCAGTCATGTCCGTGGGTTTAATTTATATGATTAACTTGAAAAAAGATGATAAATATTAATGATTTCCAGGCTGTTCTTTTCGATTTAGACGGCACCATTATCGACCCTAAAGAGGGAATAATTAATTCAATTTTATACGCTGCTCAAGAATTTGGAAAAGAAGAAAAACATCCTGAATCGCTAGATTCATTTATAGGGCCTCCACTTCAACATTCTTTTAAAAATAGGTATAATTTATTTGATGAAGAAGCAATGGAAATGGTTAGGCTTTATCGCGTTTATTATGCTAAACAAGGAATCTATCAATGTCATTTGTATGATGGAATTGAGGAAGTCATTAAGGGATTATTCGAAAGAGGAGTTTTTATGGCTCTTGCCACTTCAAAACCCACAAAGTACGCAGATCAGTTGATGAGGCATTTTAATTTAGAATCCTATTTTGATTTTACAGCTGGGGCAAATTTAGATGGTTCTAGAACCGATAAAATTGAGGTGATCCAATATGCTTTAGACCAAATTCCTCCTTTTGAAGAAGAAAGTATTCTCATGTTAGGAGATAGGGAGTTTGATATTGAGGGAGGTAACTTTCATGGCTTAAAAACGGCTTATGCACGTTGGGGTTATGGAGATGATAAGGTGGTTCTGAAATGCAAACCAGATTATATTTTGGACAAGCCTTTAGATTTGATAGTTAATTGTTAACAGCTAATAGTTAATAGTTGGCCAACAGTTTACTTCCAACTTCAATCAACTAATACTGTACTTTCTCAAAATAATACATACCTTTTGGTTCTGAGGAGTGGAAAATCTTATTTAAATCTTCCAAAACTATATCAGGCCTAAAGCTGGCTGTTTCCCAATAATCATTGGCTCCAAACGAGTTTACTCTTTTGTGATAGGAAAATACTCTGTGGTTTTTCACAGCAGACAGCGATTGATATTTAGGACTGGAAAATAAGTCTAATCTATCTTTACTTAAAGCTCCTGTATACATCCAAATATCTGCCTTTGATGCTTGACTCATCAATACTTCAAAGTCAAGCATTAAGCTTCCACTGGATGAATCTTGTTTCATTAGATATTGACCAGATGCATCAGCTATTAATTGAGCCATATAGCTTTTTCCACCAGCAGAATACCAAATACCTTGATACTCAGAGCCATTAAAAACTGTAGGTTGCTTGTCGAACTTTAATGACTCTTTCTGCTCGTTATACTTATTTTTAATTTCCTCAAAAATTGATATCGCATACTCCTCCCCTTTAAAAAAAGAAGCTAATAATACCATCCATTCTGCTTTACCAAGAGGATGTTGTTCTTTCCAATCATACATCAATAGGGGAGTCATTTTCAGCTGAATCATTTTCTCATAATCGGCATTCAACTTATCCCAACCACTCCCAATCACTAAATCGGGCTGGAGTACCATCATCTTTTCCATATTGATTTGAATGGCTTTTCCTACATTTTCGATATCTCCAGATTTTACTTTTTCCAGAATTTCTTCATTATAAATCAGCTCAGGATCCGTAACTCCTTTTATGTGTTGATCTAATTGCAATAGATTCATCATTCCTACCATAGGAGATGATAAAGCTACTACTCTTTTAGGTATTTCCTTAATGACAAAAGAATGTTCCAAATTCTCTATATTCTTAGCCCCAGAATGAGGAATATAATACTCCATATTCAAACTCTCGTTTTCCCAAGGATTGAAGATGACAACCTTTTTATAGGTTTCGAAATATTCTATTCTAAAGAATTTCGCATATTCAGGATTGTAATTCCGAGTAGATTTTTCTTGAGTTTTCTCTAGGGACTCATTGCAGGAGGAGGCAGCTAAAAATAGGACGCTTAATAGAATATATAGTCTTGTTTTCATTATGAGTTTTTTAGTGAAATGGGACAAAACCAAAATTCAGAGCTGATTTCTGGATTATCATTATGGTATTTTTTTAGGATTGGTTTCTCTTTTTTTACTTCTAAAGGGAATTTAAAAAAAGGAGCATCAATGACGAAGCTATGGAATTCACCATTTTCCCCACAAGGATCCACGTTTTTAGGAAGTTCATTTATTAATTCTTTGGTGATGATTTCTCCCACAAAGTCCTTGGATAATTTAGAGGCATCCACAGCAGAAATCATGGTTTTATAACCTTGTTCAATAAAATCAAGAATCAAGGTTTTAGTATCTCTATTCCATAAAGGAAAAACGGCATTAAATCCTATTTTTTGGAGTTGATTTTCTCTGTATTTTCTAAGGTCTTCCAAAAAGATATCTCCAAAAATAGAATACTTAATTCCATTTAATTTGGCCTCTTGCATGAGTTTTGTCAGGTGCTTTTCATAGGTTTCCATATCTGGTGATTCTGGCAGTTCCAGAAAAGTGATAGGTAAACCTATAGCTTTGGCTTGTTCTAGCATGAGACTCTCATGAATTCCATGCATACTCACTCTTCTATTTTCCTTAGCAATGGAAGTCAACAGAAAAGAAATATCATATTCCTTATTCTTTAGTATTTCTCCCAAAACAAAAGCAGAATCTTTTCCTCCGCTCCAATTAAAAATGGCTTTTTTCATATTTTTATTATTATGATAGCCAGGTGATAAAATGAAAAATAAATCGGAAATGATCGTCTTTATTCGTCGCCTTTTCTCCCGAAAGCTGAATTATGAATTATGATTTCAGGTATTCTGACTCGTCCAACTTCATTTCCTTCCCATTCAATAAAGAATAGTGGATGTGGGTGAATCAAGCACTAAAAAGTACTTGGGACTTACAGCAGCGGGAACTGTTCCTGATTTTCACAGGATTCCCTGAAACTTGGGACAAATTTATGGAAAATAGATGGACTATTGAAAAAACTTTTCCAAATCCACATTTCCACCAGATAGTATTAAAGCCACTTTTTGATTTTTAAAGATTTCTTTATTCTTTAAAACAGCAGCAAAGGTAATAGCGGAGGACGGTTCCACAATAATCTTCATCCTTTCCCATATTAATCTCATCGCACTTTTAATCTCATCATCGTTGACGAGAAATATTTCTTCCACCTTATCACGAATTATAGGGAAGGTATGCTCTCCCAATGAGGTTCGAAGTCCATCAGCAATAGTTTGAGGATTTATAGAAGGATGGATTATACCATCCCTTATCGAGCGGAAAGCATCATCAGCACCTTCTGGCTCTGCGCCAAAAGCTAGGGTAGAGGGAGAGAAAAACTCACAGGCTAAAGCTGTTCCACTCATTAAACCACCTCCTCCAACGGGAGTAATAATGGCATCTGGTATAAGCTCCTCAAAAATCTCTTGGGCAGCAGTGGAATTCCCTAAGATCACTTGTGAATCATTATATGGGTGACAAGATGTAGCCCCTGATTTATCAATGAATGCAGCAGTAGTTGATTCTCGTGCTTCTAAAGTGGGCTCGCATTCTATAATGGTCGCTCCATAAGCTGCAACTGCATTTTTCTTCACCTGTGGTGCATTAGATGGCATAATGATAGTGGCTGGAATTCCAAGTATTTGAGCACTTAATGCCAAAGCAGAACCAAAATTACCAGAACTATGAGTTGCTACTCCTTTTTCTCGTTCTTCTATTGAAAGACTGAGTAATTTATGCATGGCACCTCTCATTTTAAATGCTCCGGCCTTTTGAAAGTTTTCGCATTTAAAGAAAAGCTCACAGCCAATGAGTTCATTAAGTAAATGAGACTTTAGGATGGGAGTACTATGGACTGAATTTTCTAGTATACTTTTTGCTTTAAGTAAAATGGATTTTGAGTACATTGCGATAAAATATTATTCAGCAAATTTGCTAAGAAATTAATGTTTAATATTTTCCATTTGATCGGTAATCTGTCACCTAACTTCAGTGCTGATTACCGCATCTGATTAAAAGTAATACCAAGTTTCTCAGAAATATAACGAATCTGTTTCAATTCTTTAGAGTTTACAATACAGTAGGAAAGTCCTTCGTTTCCAGCTCTTGCTGTTCTTCCAGCTCTATGTGTATAATAATCTATCTTATCAGGCATTTGATAATGAATGACATAAGCTAAATTGGCTACATCAATTCCTCGCGCTGCTAAGTCTGTTGCTACAAGAACTTTTAGACTTCCGTTTTTAAAGGCTCTCATGGCTTTGTCTCTTTCCTTTTGAAGTAAATCACCATGAATGGCATCCACCGGAACATTTCTAGCTTGTAATTGCTGTGCTAGTTTTTGAGTAGCAGCTTTTGTTTTACAGAAGATTAATCCTCTATTATCGCCTTGCTCGCCTAAGAAACGCATAAGGACATTCAGTTTCTCTAAATCTTCGCATACAATATATTGGTGCTCAATATGCTTATTAACCACATTCTTTCCACTCACTTCTATTTTAATAGCTGTCTCCGACATGTGCGTATTCACAATGTTTTTAATCTCGTGAGGCATAGTAGCAGAGAATAACCATTTGTTCTCCACTTTGGCTGAAAAGCTTAGGATTTCATCCAATTCATCTTTAAACCCCATGCTCATCATCTCATCGGCTTCGTCGAGAATAAGGGTTTTTACATGACTTAAGTCAAGGGCTTTTCTTTTTACCAAATCAATCAAACGACCAGGAGTAGCCACCACAATATGTGTAGGACGCTTCAAAGCTGATATTTGCTTTTCTATTTGAGGACCACCAAATACAGCTTCGGTGAAAATTTTGTCGGAATATTTGGTAAACTTAAATATCTGCTTGGCAATTTGCTGCCCTAATTCTCTTGTAGGACATAGAATGAGTCCTTGAATAACTTTTCTTTTAGGGTCTATCTTATGTAATAATGGAATACCAAAAGCAGCAGTTTTCCCTGTTCCTGTTTGAGCTTGTCCAACTAAGTCGGTGGTATTTTTAATGAGTACAGGAATGACTTGTCTTTGAATTTCCGAAGGCTTTACAATCTTCATCTCTGTCAATGCCTTAACTATGTCTTTCCTTACTCCTAATTCTGTGAAATTTTCCAATGTATCTTGTATTATTTTATGAACTGGCAAAGATACGCTTTATTAATGATAGAATTAAGAAATCATAGAATGATATAAACACTTGAATAATTAAGCTTTTCTGCTCAGGTATTTTGAGAAGATTTAGGTTCACATAGAATCACGAAACGGTTAACTGTTCATTATAAGCAGTTAACCAAGTTAATCCAAATACCCCTTCAAGCCCCGAACATCCAAAATCAATATTCTCTTTCCTTCCATTTGAATAATACCATCATGATTTAATTCATTAAAAGCTCTACTAAGAGAAGGTCTGGCAACTCCAAAAAGTTCAGCCAATTGACTTTGTGATTGAGGAAGGATAATTTCAGAATGACCGGCCTTAGTGTATTGCTTTAATAAAAAATGAGCAATTTTCCCTTTTATAGTTTTAAAACTGAGGAAGTTAATTTTACGAGTTAAGAACTGGGTTTGATTAGAGATGATATTCAGGAAGTTTTTTTGTAGTTGTTGGTGTTTAAGAAGTGATTCGAGAAAATGAGCCTTATTTATAGCTGCAATGATACAATCGGTCTTGGCCACTATAGAAACAGGGTAGAGGCTGTCCTGTCCAAAAAGAAATCCAGGAGCCAATAACCTCGGAGCTTTCATATCAGCCATCTTGATAGTTTTTCCATTAAAATCGGCCATTTCGCTTTTTACATCACCTTCAATCAGTATCAATTGTTGAATAACAGCCTCATTAGCAAATACTATGGGATTCCCTTTTTTGTAATTCTTATACTGAACTTGGATATCCTGTAGGCACTCTTCTTTTTCCTTATTAGTTAAGCTATGAAAAAGCTGGCATTGGCTGAATAAATCGAGCATGGATGTGTTTTTTTTACAAAAATATTAAAAAATATGGGTGGATGTAACATATGTTACAAATAAATAGGTATTGTAGTACTTAAATTTGCAGCGTTCAAAAGAACAGAAATAGAAAAATAAGTAAACAATATAAAATACAGAAAAATGAGCATGTTTTGTTATCAGTGTGAAGAAGCAGCCAAGGGAACAGGTTGCGAGATAAAAGGAGTTTGTGGAAAAACTGAAGAGGTTTCAAACTTACAAGATTTATTGATGTTCGTATCTAAAGGAGTTTCTATCCTTTCTAATTTAGGGCGCCTGAACAATATTAGTGTAGCCAAAGCTGACCAATTTGTTTTTGAAGCTTTATTTACAACCATTACCAATGCCAACTTCGATGAGAAAGCTATCATAGCAAAAATCAAAGAAGGTTTTGCTGTTCGTGAATTAGTGAAAGTTGAGTTAAGTGTGAGTGGAAATGCAGTTTCAACAGACCTTCACGAAAGCACTACTTGGATGGGTACTGAAGCGGAATTTGATGCTAAAGCATTAGAAGTAGGTGTATTAGCAGAGACTAATGAAGATATTCGTTCATTAAAAGAACTATTAATCTACGGATTAAAAGGAATGGCTGCTTATGCAGAGCACGCTTTTGCATTAGGTCATGTAAACGATGAGGTTTTTGCTTTTATGCACAAAGCAATGACTGCAAGTACTGAAGAACATACTGCTGATGAGTTGGTAGGATTGGTATTGGAATGTGGTAAATTTGGTGTTGATGTGATGGCTCTTTTAGATAAAGCTAATACTGAAACTTATGGTAATCCAGAAATCACAGAAGTAAATTTAGGTGTTAAAGGAAATCCAGGTATCTTAATTTCAGGTCATGACTTGAAAGACATGGAAACATTATTGCAGCAAACAGAAGGAACTGGTGTTGATGTTTATACACACAGTGAAATGCTTCCTGCTCACTATTATCCAGCATTCAAAAAGTACACACATTTTGTAGGAAACTATGGTAATGCTTGGTGGCAGCAAAAAGAAGAATTCACTACATTCAATGGTCCTATATTATTCACCACTAACTGTATTGTACCTCCTTCAAAAACTGCAACTTACGCTGATAAAATCTATACTACAGGTCAATCTGGTTTAACAGGTGCTACACATATCGCAGCTGATGAGAATGGAAACAAAGATTTCTCCGCTATTATTGAGCATGCTAAAAAATGTGAATCTCCAGTAGAAATTGAAACAGGAACTATTGTTGGTGGTTTCGCTCATAACCAAGTTATGGCTTTAGCTGATAAAGTAGTTGATGCTGTTAAAACTGGTGCTATCAAGAAGTTCTTCGTAATGGCCGGTTGTGATGGTCGTATGAAAGGAAGAGATTATTATACAGATTTTGCTAAAGAATTACCAACAGATACCGTTATTTTAACTGCAGGTTGTGCGAAATACCGATATAATAAATTACAATTAGGTGATATTGGTGGTATTCCAAGAGTTTTAGATGCAGGTCAGTGTAACGATTCTTATTCTTTAGCTGTTATCGCTCTTAAATTGAAAGAAGTATTCGAATTAAACGATATCAACGAATTGCCTATCGTTTATAATATCGCATGGTATGAGCAAAAAGCGGTTATCGTATTATTAGCACTTCTTTATTTAGGTGTTAAAGATATCCACCTAGGCCCAACCTTACCAGCTTTCCTTTCTCCAAATGTAGCCAATGTATTGGTGGAGAATTTTGGAATTTCTGGTATTTCTTCAGTAGAAGAAGATATGAATAAATTCATGGGGGTTCAAGCTTAATTGCTTAGCCTCATTTGATTAATAGCTTTGTTAATTTTAAAGCCCTGCTCTTTTAGAGTGGGGCTTTTGTGTTTTAATTCTATAAATTCCTTGTTTATTTTTCTTTGTGGAACTTAGAGATTTTTGTGTCACTTTGTGTTATAGCAATTAATTGACAATAATTTATGTCCAAATGGCAATTCCAGCCATAAGAAGGAAACCAAGAATAAGAATAGCAAATTTTCCCCAACGTTTTTTAGGTGCTTCAAAAACCTCATGGATAATATCCAGAACTGCTATATAAACAAATGTTCCTGCAGCTAAAGCATCAAATATAGCTTCGAACCATAAAGCTGTTCTGCTGCTATCAATTTGCGATAAAACTGAGCCGATGATGATTCCAATAGGAGTCATGATGGAAAAGAAGAGGATGGTTTTTATAAATAGTGATTTCTGAGTATTCGATTGAGCCATACTCACTCCCAAAGCAAAAGAAGCTGAGCCTTTATGAGCAATGATAGCAAAAAAGATGACTAATCCTGAAGCAAAGCTAGTTTCTAAGCCCAGCGACATTCCCGCAATGATGGAATGAATAGCTAATACTAAAAATAAAAGGGTAGGGAATTGATTAGTAGTTTTACCAATGGTTTCCAGCTTTTCTTCTCTCACCAATACTTTTTCGAGAAATAAAACAAAGATAAAACCAGCTCCAGCCATTAATGCGGGAAAAGGATAATCAATATTTAAGTTTAGATTTCCAAAGTTTTCTATGGAATCGGGGAGCATGTGCAATAAACCAGCACCTAGGAAAATCCCGCCTGCAAAAGCATTTCCAAACACCATATTTTCTTGGCCGCTTTTACTCAGCGCTCTTTTTAAAGGGAATAATCCTCCAAATACACCAGCCAAAATAATAAGAATTACCGTTATTGCCTTGAACCAAATGACCTCCATAATGCTGTTTTTCTCAAAGATAAGGAATTTATTGTCCCTTTTTTTTAATGAAAAGGATAAATTAATCTGGAGATTCCACCGAAGTAAGAAACAATGATCAGCTTTGCTAATTTTGTATATAATCAGTCAGGGCAGACTCATACGTATTATTAAAACTACAGATACAAGAAAACAGAGCGAACTTAGATAAAAGGCTAGCGCGGAAATGTTTTCCGTGCTAAAACATTAGCATTATAGAGTGTGTTTTAACCGCACCAAATCCGCGCTAGCTTTAGTAAAAAAATAAGAAAAATAAAAGTATGAGTTTGCCCTGTATAATCAGTGAGAATTTGTGTAAATCTGCGGATATACCAAACCCGTATAGTCAGTTGGACAGTACCTGATGTTAGTAAGAACCAAATCGCTTTCTAAGAACCCACTCGGTTCCCAATAATAAAACAAGGAGGAGGGCCAGCCATTTTAAATCGATGAAATTGATGATTTCTTGTGTGATGCTATACCTTTGGGCTGCATCGGGACTGTTTTTAAGTTGTTCGAGCAATGAAGAGTTTTGTGCTGGGAAATAAATACTCCCTCCACTCAAATCGGCCATTTGTTTTAAAAGCTCCATATTACTACCTGCTCTGGCTTGTTCCATATTCCAGGCATCAACAATAAATTTACCCTCCTCCAATAAAGTGGTATCAGGTAATTGGGCCTTAGCTTTAAAACTATAGGAACCAGCTGCTAGATAGCCGATGGGGGCGCTAAAACCATTTTCTTGAGGAGAGAACAGATAATCATATTCCTCGCCCAATTCGTTTTTAATTTGAAGAGAAACATCTCCTTCATTAATGGTTTCGAAGGCCTTATTATAAACTTGTGCTTCCCATTCTATCAGGTCAGTTTCATTATAAATACTTTGATATTGAATATTGAATCTGTCATCATAAACTCCTGTGAGTAGGTAGCGAGAAACTCTTTGTATAAGGCTGTTGAACTGCTCATGACTTCCTGTGGACTGATAATCATAGATTCTCCATTTCCAAAGACCTTCACCTGCTAAGAAGGCTCGCTTCAATTGTCCTTTGCTCCATAAACCCATTAATACTTCTCCCGATTCGAATCCTCTAATACTTTGCTGGAAAATCACATCGTTTTGGCTCACACTTTGCCATTTCACAAAAGGAACATAAAGAGGAGGGTAGGTTTTATAAATTCTAGCCCAGTTTTGAGGCATTTTAAAACTTGAGAAATCTTCTTTTGGTGCAAGCTCCGAATATTCAAATCCTGCCACTTGTTGATTGCTCTCCCACGGGAAATCATTTTTGGTCACCGATGGAATGTCACTAGAAGTGCTCCAGATATACCAAAGTGCTTTGTTCTTAAAATCAGCTTGCTCAAATATCCTTTTGCTTCTTTGGTCGAGTGAAGGGAGTCCATGTAATACAATTAACTGATAATCGCTGGTGGAGAATGGGTAATCACTTAAACTTTTAATATCTATCTCATAACCATCAACTTTTCGTAGTGCTGATGCCAAGGCACCTAAGTCTGGATGAGGGTTGTTGCCAAGAATTAGAATTTTATTTCCGCTTTCGAGACTCTGTATATAGAAACGTGATTGATTATTCTTGATGTTGTTCTCATTCTCTAATTCTGGAATCCGAACAGAATAAGATTGTAATCCACTTCCAGTTGCTTTTAATTCAAATCGTATTTCTTGATTGAAATTATCACTATTCAAGGTGATTTCTTTTTGTTGGAGCACTCGTCCAGCCTTTTCAACTCTCACTGTCAATTTCTCGCCAGAAAAACCTTCAGCTTGTACCACCACATCCACTGGAAACTTAGCATTCTGACGAATGACTTTATTATGGAAAATGGCATCAATATAGACATCTTTTTGTTTAGCAGTATCCCCAAAAATGATGGGGTAGATGGCTGTTGATTGATTCTCAGCATAATGTAAAGGGCTGATGCCTTGATTGTTTTGCCCATCACTTAACAGAATGATTCCGGTAAGAGGAAGCATGTAATATTTTTCTGAAGTGTATTTAAGAACTTGTCCAATATCACTTCTTTTGCCATCAAATTTAAAATTGATTTGTTCGTTTACCTGATGATGAAAGGAAAGAAAATCAAGTTCATATGTATCTGAAAGCTCTTGCTTGATTTCATCAATATTTCTTTGAATAGATTCACTTAGACTTGTGCTATCAGTCCCATTTAGCATAGATTCCGATTCATCTAAAGCCACAACAATAATAGGTTTTTGTAAATCTTTGGTTTCATTAAAGAAATAAGGATTAAGTAGGAGGAGGGCCAGAATTAAAATGACACAAAACCTCAAGAAGAAGAGTAGATAATTCAATGGTTTTGAGAAGCTCGAGTTGCGATAGTATAATAGCGCAGCAATGGCAATTGCCACTAATAATATGGGAATGATAAGCCATAAAGGCTGTTCAAAACTAATAGGTAAATCGTTCAAGGCTTCTCTTTGTATGATACATTAAAAAATTAAGGCTCTTATAGGGTATCAAATACAAACTCTTTTAATTTATGTTTATTGGATTAAATTTCTCTAAATCCTTAAGACACAATACTAAAAATGTAAAATATTTCATACCTCATAAGAGGCCTAAAGATACAATATTTTTTCTCTTTCTATTGATGCTAATGTTATGTGCATTCAATAAAATTAATTGAGGTGTTCAGATAATAACTTATGTTTAATGAAATTATCTAAATGTAACACTATGTATATTGTTTTTTTGTTTGCCCCAACCCTAAAGGGAGCAAAAAAACATCAGACAAAATCAAGTTTGATGTTCCAAATTTCAAAGTCATTAATAAGAAAGCGTCAAAGACAAGGCTTTCGCAGTTTTGAAAACCAAGGAGTTTACTTTTCGTAAACGACTGTTTTCAAAGCAAGAGTAACGCAGTATTTGGCGGTTTCTTGTAAAGACTTAGGTGTTCATACCTCCACATACGTTAATGACCTGCCCAGTAACATAAGTAGAAAGGTCAGAGCCCAAGAAAGTAGCAACGTTTGCAACATCCTCAGCTTGTCCACCTCTACGCAATGGAATGGTTTTAATCCAGTCTGTTCTCACATTTTCTGGAAGTTTCTCAGTCATTTTAGTTTCAATAAAACCAGGAGCGATGGCATTACAACGGATGTTTCTGCTACCAATTTCTTGAGCAATAGATTTAGTAAAACCAATTAAACCAGCTTTAGAAGCCGAATAATTTGATTGTCCACCATTTCCACTTACTCCAACTACTGAGCTCATATTGATAATAGAGCCAGAACGTTGTTTGAGCATATATTTTTGAACTGCTTTAGTTAAGTTGAAAACAGATTTCAAGTTGACTTTAATCACTAAATCCCAATCGGCTTCTGTCATTCTCATTAATAAGTTATCACGTGTGATACCAGCGTTATTCACTAAAATATCGATGCTACCAAACTCAGCGTGAATACTATCAACCATTTCAGTTGAAGAATCGAATGAACTGGCATCAGATGCATATCCTTTGCCTTTAACGCCTAAATCTGCCAATTCTTTTTCAAGAGTCTCGAAATTCTCGTCTACAGCTAAATCAGAGAAAGCCACATTGGCTCCTTCTTGAGCAAATTTTAAAGCGATTTCGCGTCCGATTCCACGGCTACCTCCTGTAATCAGGGCAGTTTTTCCTTTTAATAATGTCATAGTTTAATTTTTCTATAATAAACAGCGCCAAAGATAAAAAAATCTTGGTGAACGCCGTTTTTAAATTGTCTTAGGAATTTCACAAAAAAATGTACTTTCCAAAATGGCAGCCTCCTTGATTTGGATTTCTAAGGCAATTATCTAAAACATAATCATAATATTCTTAATAATGCTAGGAATTTATTGATATCTTCTTCAAGGGTATGTCGAATAATTGGATTAGTGTGTTTGGTTAAATTAATAATTAAATCATGGTGATTGTGTTGTGGATAAATTGAAGTCAATTATGTATAAGTGATTGATGGATACTTGATTATTGTATAGTATACAAACAAACAAACAAACAAACAAACAAACAAACAAACAAACAAACAAACAAACAAACAAACAAACAAACAAACAAACAAACAAACAAACAAACAAACAAACAAACAAACAAACAAACAAACAAACAGAATTTTTTATATATTTGAACAGCATTTAAAACCCCAAAGCATACTAACATGAAAAAACTAATTATCCTATCCATTACTGTAATATTTTTTTACCAAAGCCATGCCCAAAACTGGATTGAACCTACTTATGTTACAAAAACTGGAGGTCAGTATTTAGACCCAGAATTTTGTATTGACCATGAGGGTATAATACATTGTGTTTGGCAAGATGTCTATGAACAATTTTACAGTCAGATATTCTATAGTAATTCGCATGACAATGGCTTAACTTGGTCCGATGCCATCAATGTCTCACAAAATAGTGAGTATCGTGTTTCTAGTCCACATATTGTTTGTGATTCTGAAAATAATCTACACCTATCTTATGATTATAATAGTAATAGTGTTACTGCCATTCAGATTTATTATCAAATGTATAACGGGGAAAATTGGAGTGATCCTTTTGAATTAACTCCTGACACACTTTTATCATATCACAACAAACTGCTGATTGATCATAATGATAGGGTTTATTGTTTTTGGTATAGATGGGATAATAATGGAACATCTTTTTATCGGTATTATGAAAGTGAGACATGGAGTGATATAATTATTCCTTATGATAATAATGAATTTCATGCTTTCATGAATTCAGTCGTCGATTCTGATAATAACCTGCATTGGATAGGTGTTCATCATTATCAGAATGAAAATAGTTATGATGATAAACCTATCTATTTTTATTATAATTATGACAGTGACGAATGGAGTGGCTTTGAGGAATTTGGCGAAGGTTATTCCTCGGTAGGGGTTGATATTGATTTAGACGAAGATGAAAAACCACATTTAGCTTGGCAAGAAAAGATTGAACAAGCAGGTGCCCTAGTGAGCACAACATATTATAACTCACAAAATGAAAACGAAACATGGGACATACCTACCTATCTAGGAGATGGAAAAAACAACCAAAGAATAATAATCGATAATCAGAATCATCCCAACGTATTTCATAGAGAAAAAATAGAAATAGAGGACAAATGGATTGTGGTTCATTATTATAAGAATAATAATAATTGGGAATCGATTGTTTTTCCAGTGGAAAACTCAATATCGCAATTTGAAGTTTTAAAACAAGATATGACCATCAATATGATATTCACAGCAGTGACTGCTTTTGGTTCTTATATTAGAAATGTGATGTTTACTAGAACAGATATGATCAATCAAACAAGCGATCCAGAAACATTAATGGATTTCGAAATCTCACCTAATCCTTCTAGTCAATATATTAATATTAATTTCCATCTCGAGTATGAAGAAAGAGTAAGCATTCACATTTATAATTTGCGAGGGGAGTTAATTAAGACGCTTTATGATGGCGAAATGCTATCAGGAAATCATCATTTAAAATGGAACCCTCTAGATGAAAGCAGACAGTTAAATTCTGGAATATATATCATTCGCTTACAAACCAATCATGCCATATCTACTCAAAAGCTTGAATTTATAAGATAATCCATTGCATAAATAATTGAAACCATGAGAAAACTAATTATCCTATCCATTATTCTCCTATTTAGCTTCCAAAGCCATGCCCAAAACTGGATTGAACCTACCTTTGTTACAAAAACAGGTGGATGGTATTTAGACCCAGAGTTTTGTATTGATCATGAGGGTGTAATACATTGTGTTTGGCAAGATGTTTATGAACAATTTTACAGTCAGATATTCTATAGTAATTCGCACGACAACGGCTTAACTTGGTCCGATGCCATCAATGTCTCACAAAATAGTGAGTATCGGGTTTCTGATCCACATATTGTTTGTGATTCTGAAAATAATCTACACCTATCTTATGATTATAATAGTAGTAGTGTTACCTCCATTCAGATTTATTATCAAATGTATAACGGGGAAAATTGGAGTGATCCTTTTGAATTAACTCCTGACACACTTTTATCATATCACAACAAACTGCTGATTGATCATAATGATAGGGTTTATTGTTTTTGGTATAGATGGGATAATAATGGAACATCTTTTTATCGGTATTATGAAAGTGAGACATGGAGTGATATAATTATTCCTTATGATAATAATGAATTTCATGCTTTCATGAATTCAGTCGTCGATTCTGATAATAACCTGCATTGGATAGGTGTTCATCATTATCAGAATGAAAATAGTTATGATGATAAACCTATCTATTTTTATTATAATTATGACAGTGACGAATGGAGTGGCTTTGAGGAATTTGGTGAAGGTTATTCCTCGGTAGGGTTTGATATTGATCTAGATGATGATGCAAGACCACATTTAGCGTGGCAAGAAAAGATCGTACAAGCAGGTGACCTAGTGAGCACAACATATTATAACTCACAAAATGAAAACGAAACATGGGACATACCTACCTATCTAGGAGATGGAAAAAACAACCAAAGAATAATAATCGATAATCAGAATCATCCCAACGTATTTCATAGAGAAAAAATAGAAATAGAGGACAAATGGATTGTGGTTCATTATTATAAGAATAATAATAATTGGGAATCGATTGTTTTTCCAGTGGAAAACTCAATATCGCAATTTGAAGTTTTAAAACAAGATATGAC
>NZ_JABKBZ010000091.1:0-17641 GCF_013166635.1 Lentimicrobium sp. S6
AGACACTATCGTGCATTTCTGTGATTTCTCCAGCCTCCTCAGGTATTAATAACCATTGGGTTTCCATGGTGTCTATTACTAAATCTGTGCTGTAGTAAGTTTCTGTTTCTGTGCTTAAACAAACACTGCTATTTCCTTGTGCTTGGCTGGGGATAAACTCATCCATATCTTGTATTTCGAAAATGTAAATATCTTCGTTCCATTGACCTTGTGTGTGGTAACAGCCAAAAAACCTTTTGCTAACTGCTGCTATATATTTATATTCTGAGACCTTAATAAAATCTGGGGTCTGAGTATAAATCATTTCAGGAAATGGTTTTTGATAGATTAAATCCCCATCCTCATTGATTTTAAACATCCATACAATATCAGAATTGCTAACATTATCATTGCCTTGCACATCATAATCATGGGATTTGGTGGTTGAAAATACAGTAAAACCTCCATCCTCATTTTCAAACATTTTGACTCCAGTATCCCAGTCTGTTCCCCCATAGTTTTTACTCCAAATAACATTACCATTGAAATCTGATTTTACCAACCATATATCAGTACTTTCATCTGGTTCACCATAATGACCACTTAAATCACCATCATCTGATGTGGATGCTCCTATAAACAGGAAACCATCTTCTAATTCAATTACATTCTTAAAATTATCTCTGTAGGAACCTCCAAAGCATTGGTTCCATTCAATATCACCTGCACTATTGATTTTTATAGCCCAAGCTTCCGATAATAATCCATCATGACCTTCACAATAAATAATCCCGGGTAAGTCATTATAACCACTTGCGGTTAACATATAACCTCCATCACTGGTTTGGATAATATCACCGCCTTCATTTAGTCTTACATTACCGTAGGTTTTCACCCAGTTTTTACTTCCATCAGGACTTAAATTCACAGCCCAATCGTCAAATGAACCATAATATACTTCCTTGTCACCATCTTTTGAAGATGAAATTCCTACTTCTATAATACCCCCATTATGACTTAAACAGCCTCCTCTTGGATCTTCTTGACCTGAACCTCCATAAACATCTTGCCAAATAATAGCAAAATTGGTATCAACTTTAGCCAACCAATACCCTCCTGAACCACCATTATTGTTTGGCCCGCTGGTACCAATCAAATAAAAACCATTATCAATTGAAATAATTTTCTTTCCTTTAGCATAGTCTCCCATTCCAACATAACAGGTGTCAAATTTCTTATTCCCTTTAGCATCAATATTAACCAACCATGCAGATGCACCATTAGGATTATTACTTACATCACCATCATTACTATTCGTTCTTCCAAAAAACAAATAGCCATCTTTATAGGAGATAATACTTTTGACCTCATCTATATCGGTTCCACCATAACATTTTTCCCAGGTTTTAACGAAATTTTGTCCAAACACTACAAATGGGATTAGTAAGATTAATAATAGGCCTTGTTTTTTCATTTGTTGGATTTAAAAATAGAGGATGCTCAGAAAGTTCAGAATTAGATTTCATTCGTTCTACTTAATCTTCAAATTGATTGATAAAATCCGGTCATTGAGCTTGTCTACTTCTGGTCATTGAGCTTGTCGAAATGGCCTTTAATACAGCTGGTCTCTATAGCCCACTTCGACAGGCTCAGTGACCTACACGACAAACTCAGTGAGCAGAAATAATCTAATCATCTGACTTTCTGAACATCCTCATCATTTGTTATTTAGTTATAATTAATTTTCCACTTTGTTTGAGTTCTCCGCTAATGAACTCATAAATATAAGCACCGGCTTTTAAGCTACGGGTATCCCATACTTTTTGACCAGTTTCACCTGTTAAGTTGAAATGAGCCACTTGTTTGCCATCAATACTTTTGATGATCAACTCGGCTTTTTCGCTGGCTATGGGCAATTCATAATCGAAAGCTACCCATGTGGTGGCCGGATTAGGTTCTGCACTAATCTTTAAACCCATGGCTTCTGCAAATTCACCGGTAGTAAATGGAGTGCTTGCAGATTTATTATTATCCACTGTGGTATTTACACAATCACAGTAATGCTCCCCATAGAAATGCTCTAAAACACCTTGAGCTTTTACACCTGCTACACCTTTACTATTATCAGCAATATATAATAATTGCTCATATTCACTGGAATTTAAATCGAGCATATGACGATTTTGTTGCTTTAGATTGATATTTAAATCTAACATATCCATATAGTAATTGTGCTCTGCTAGTTCTTCAGTATTGAGTTCATAAAGGTCAGGAATTAAATTGGCCAATGCAAGAGCATCAGTATAGTTTTCTTCTTGTACAAAACTAGCCACAATATTCTGATCGTTTTTCATGCCACCTAAACGTCCCATCCAAACTCTATAATCATGGAAGCTGAAGTTTTCATCGAAACTTAAACCCACCAACATTTGTCGTGCTGCACGATTTTTCTCTCTGCTATAGCGTGACATATCGCCTTTCATAGCGGTTTTGGCGCTTAGTCCTTCTGATAATTGCTCCAAAATGGAAATCATATAGGCTGGTAAAGGCTGTTCTTTATTTTCCAGATAATCCATTAATTCGCTTTTCTTGAGCTCATCGGGATTGGCAGATAAAATTTCGAATAATACCGATTCAGGTAAAACCTCAGTTTTTTCGGCTGCTGTTTTCAAAACCTCAGTAGTTAAATATGGAGATAGGCCTAATAGTTCGGCTCTTAATTCCCACATATCGTCGGGCCAACTGCTACTTACTTCCGATTTTAAGGCAGGCGTATTACCACCGTCCTCTAAGCTTGTTAATAAGGTTTCCACAGCAGTATAATTAGATGCTGCAGTGGTATACTCATTTTCTAAACCTTGCTTTTCTGATGATGTGAGGCCTTTAATATCGGTACCATTGCCACCATCGGAACATTCCGCTGCCAAAATTTGAGGATGAGGGTTGATGGTAGTAGAAGTATAGCTAAATGGAATTTCGGTACTATTGGCCACATTATAAAAATACTCTAAATCGTTGTACACACCACCTGTATTATCATACAAATTATAACCACTTACATTCTGAGTAAAGGTATTTCCTGTGGATTGATACTGATTACCTTGGTTTTTTTGCACTCCTGAATTATCTTCATTGTCATCTCCTTGGAAAGTAAAAAACAAATCATTATTATTGCTACTATGTTGATTACAATAGTATTCTAATCCATAGTCTCTTCCTTGTGTTTGGCTCCAATTCTGATTTTCCGCATGGTTGGCATGGGTTAAACCAGAGAAAGTGTTTCTAAAGATTTCATCGGCGCTAGTTTGTGTATTATAAGCTTCAATACCAATATAGTCTCCATCGCTTGGTGCTCCGCTATATTTATCGAAGGTATTGTCTTCTATAACAAAAGTATTGCTGTTGTTTAGGTAAATACCAAATGCCTGAGAGCCTGAGCAAATGAGTTTATCAGCACTGTTATAACCTACATGGAAGGTATTGCCTTTTATAGATACCATATTGGTCATGGCATTTAGTTTAATACCATTGCTATTATTGGTAAATACTGAATTCTTGATATAAGAATCGTAATTTACCAAAGCATTGTTATTATTCAGTTGAATACCACAGTAAAAACCTTCGAAGGTAGAAGGCACACCTCTGGAATCGCGTACAGATACACCACCATCGTAAGCAGCAATACCACAACATAAGTCAGAAGTATTTGCTGTGCTGCTTCTTTTGAAATCACACATAATGAAATCAATACCTCTTACATCATCAATATCGGCATGTTTGTAAAACATAGAGCCAGGGAAATAGTCTGCTGTAATATCAAATTCACAATTTACAAATACAGCTTCGTTATCTGCCTCAAAAGCAGGGTCATTGCCAATCTCCACCATGTTTTTATAAGGGCGGAAATTTACCGCTTTGGTATTATTATTAAACTTAGAGTCGTAAGCTTTTACAATACCACCGTGGTATGAGGAAGACCAAGCACCGTCTTTAAATAAGGAGATGGCAGTTTCTGCATTTTCTATGATGGCATTGTTCAGTTCTAAATAGCCTTGTTCATAATCTCCGTTGCCATCGGCTTGTTGAGATTCGTTTGCATTACCATATACATATATGCCTTCCCATTTGGCTTCTGCAGCACAGGCTAGGTTTGTAATTCTGGCATTGTTTACAAATAGTTTAGCACCTCTTTTTACAATAATTTTTGCTGTTGGGTCCATTGACAGATCGTTATTAATGGTTAAGCTGGCACCACTTTCAATAATAATATCGTGGTTGGAGTATTTAGGCATATCCCAAACTTCATCGCTTGAGATGGTTATTTCTGGTAATTCAGGCATTGATGCACATAGGGCTGCTAAAACGTCTATTCTTCCGAAACCTAGGTGCTCATTCCAACCGTGAGTTACGTTAAAATTATTTGCATTATAAGTCCAATCATAAGATGGATTTCTATAAGCTGTTCTTCTTAAAATCTGACGAATTGTATCCGATCTAAGTTCTGGGTTTATAGAAAGCATCAGGGCTGCTGCTGCACAAACCATTGGGGATGAAAATGAGGTGCCATTTACATAATCATCATTACCATAACGAAATGCATATATATAAGGTATATCTACACTTGGTGCTACTAGTTCTAAGTCAGGTCCAAAATCAGCATCATCCCAATGGTCGTCACCTTGTTCAGAACCTCCAACAGCAACCACACTCGCCCATCTAGCAGGATAGCTAACAATATCTGTACCATCATTACCTGAAGAGGCCACGAATAATGGTCCATTGCCACCATTATATAAAGAATCTATCAGACTCTCTACTGAACCAAAATAATCTTCAGAGGAAAATACACCAATTGACATATTAATAACATCGGCACCTTGTGCAGCAGCATATGAAATTCCCTCCAGTACATATCTGGAGGTACCACCCTTATGCTGATAATAATTATTAGCAAGAGATTTATACCCACTTATCTTTACAGGTAAAATAGAAACACCTGCCTTATTTCGAGATATATCTCCTCCAGCAATCCCATCTATTTCCTCATTATTTTTACTTTTTGCTGCAATAATACCGGCAACTCCAGTACCATGTAATCTTACATCATAATTATCTACAAATTGTGAATCCGTTCCATCAACAGGTCGGACATCATTATCGTTATCTACACTATCTTCGTCAGGACAAACGTCTACTCCTAACCAATCATCGATATATGGATAGAATGTAGTATCCCATGTGATAGAATCATAATTCCACTCTCTTAGTAAGAATCCATTTGAATCATCATTATTACCATTTCCAGAATTAGGGTTTTCCCAATCACTCCATTCATCTTCCAAAATGTTTGTATATAGATTTGAAATTGTATCGTCTTGCCCAAGCCCAAAATCGTCTGTATCAAAATCCAAACCCGAATCTAAAACAGCAATAACAACAGATTTATCACCTGTTGTTATTTTCCAAGCATCATATACATTCAACAAATCCAAATAATACTGATCCGTAGTAATATTAGATGAAGGTAATATAGAACTGGTAAAATAAACTGATGGTTCAAAATAGGTTACCGTCGGGCTTTGTATCAGATTCTGACAAAAACTAATATAAGAAACATTATTTGGAAGTTCATATAAATGATAACCAACATATTCACCAACATTAGTTAAGTTATTTGTTTGGATAAAATTATCAATATCAGTAGAGCTTTTGTTTTCAAATTTCAATATTACTGTACTCTGATCTACTTTAATATCATTATTTGAATTTTCGATGTATACCTCTCCACCTGAGTTATAATATTCAACATTATTAATATAATTTTGGCTATAAACAAATGGAATTAATGTCATAAATGAAATGACAAATAGAAAAATATGCTTTTTCATTTTTTGTATTTTTGTTAATTATTAATTTTCGTTCCTGAGATAAAATAAAAGTGTAAATTTTGTTTTTCGGGTCATGACAAATCCTACCCTGTCATGACCCACCTCGGGTCGAATTTATTCTTTCCTAAATAGAATATACGGTAACATATATTCTTTCCATGAAACAATACTATACTTAGTGTATCTATACAGGGGGGCGTATAGCAATAATTGCTATTATTTGATAATATTCTTACTCGAATAGAGCCTAATATTTGGTAAAGAAAAATCATATTTTCGAGATAAAAATTTTGCCTTCCAAATGTATAAATTTATTAGCTACGATAACAGTAATTAAGGTTCTTTGTTAGGAAAAGAATATTTAAATACTTTATCTGTTTGTTTTTCAACTATTTAGTTTTTTTATTTAGAGTGTTTCTAATATGACTAAGTAATAATAGCGATATCAGATTTTCTTTTTATGATTAAATGCTAAACCTGCTTCGGCAGGAAGTTCATCAGAGCTGGAGATAGGGAGAGCTGATGAGCTGGGATGTGTTTTTAACTTTAAATACTTAAGACTCTCTAAGTACTTATTTCTTATTCCACGCAAAGAAAAAATACGCCAAGAGCGCAAAGGGCATCGAATCATTAAGCAAAGCATAAACTGCTGAGATGGAATTGTATTCCATCGTTTCTATAATGATTTGGTCTGATATCTATTCAGACACCGTTACCATAAAACAGTATTTATTAAAAAATCCTAAACAAAGGCGATTCGATCAAGAAAACTCAACTTTGAACTCTATTAC
Source organism: Lentimicrobium sp. S6 (assembly GCF_013166635.1). Lineage (NCBI taxonomy): Bacteria > Pseudomonadati > Bacteroidota > Bacteroidia > Bacteroidales > Lentimicrobiaceae > Lentimicrobium > Lentimicrobium sp. S6. The sequence continues at coordinate 6,659 of NZ_JABKBZ010000091.1, forward strand.
TCTAGTTACGCTATAAAATAAAGCACTTTAAGTACTATTTTCAGGGACACTATCCTTTCATACTTCAAAGCTATCATCCCTTTCTGCTTCTTTTAAATGCTTGAAAATCTCCAACTCGCCAGTTCTCAAGTTCTCCATCTCAACCTCTCAACCCCAATTCTAATCATAAAAAATCCCAAACAAAAATGTTCAGGATTTTAACTTCTAGAAAACTATTTTTTTAAGACTTCCAAGTATGCAGTTTCAATTTCACCAAATAAGCAAAATGATACATACTCGGTACAATGACCAAGGTAAGGAAGGTAGCAAAGCTCAATCCGAAGATAACCGTCCAGCTTAAAGCACCCCAGAACACCATATTGTCACCACCAAAGTAAATCTGAGGATCTAAATCGGTGAGGAGGGTTTCAAAATTAATATTCAGTCCTATGGCCATTGGCAACAGTCCAAGAATAGTAGTTATGGCTGTCAGTAGCACAGGTCGTAGACGAGTTTTACCAGCCTCTTCCACACATTGCATGGCATCATCTTTTGTTAATAAGGCACCTTCTTCTAGGCCCAGTTCTTTTCTCCTTCCTCGCTTCAGCAAGTCGATATAGTCAATGAGTACAATGGCATTATTCACCACTACTCCTGCTAGAGATACAATACCAATACCGGTCATAATCACTACAAAGTCCATTTTAAAGGTAGCGATACCACCAATTACACCAATGGTACTAAACAATACAGAACCGATAATAATCAAGGGCTTCACAATGGAATTAAACTGAGATACCAAAATAATAGTGATTAAAGACACCGCGATAATGAGGGCTGTCACCAAGAAAATCATACTCTCTTCTTGTTCTTCTTGCTCTCCCGTAAACTCATATTTAAAGCCTTCGGGCATATCATATGCTGCCATTAATGGTTTCAGCTGTGCATTGATATCATTGGCATTATAACCCTCCAGCACATTGGACTGAATGGTGATTACCCTATCCATGCTTTTACGCTTCACCTGCCCATAAGTAGTGGAATAGCTAAATGTAGCTACAGCCGAGATGGGAACTTGCATTATTCTACCATTGCTGGCATTACGGAAAGTTATTTTCTGGTTCATTAAAGAGGAAATATCGTAACGATACTTGTCTTGCAAACGCAACTGAATAGGATATTCATCCTCTCCTACCTTAAATTGAGAAATCTCATTGCCGAATAGTGCAGTACGAATAGTCATGGCAATTTGCCCGGTACTCAATCCAAACCTTCTGGCCTTATCTCTATCAATATGCACCAGTAATTCTGGATTTCCCATTTCTAGGTCAAGCTGTAACCCTTCTATACCAGGGATATTCTCTTTCTCCATTAATAGGAGAATACTATCAGTTAAAGCAATTAATGACTCATATTCTTTTCCACTGATTTCCACATTAATGGGTTTCCCGGTTGGTGGGCCTTCCGCTGGCTTTTCTACTGAAATAAATACGCCTGGGTATCTTCCGATCAGCCTATTACTCAAATCACTCATGATATCGAAGGTATTTATGCCATCTCTCAACTCGAAGTCGATAAAGTTGATGGTAAGCATTCCTTGATTTGGAGTATTAGAAATATTGAAGCCATCATTTTCGCTTTTTGCTCCATTACCTACTGTGGTCAATACATTTTTAACTACGGTATCGTAAGGCTGCAAAATTTGAAAAACATCAGCTTCTAATTCACTAATAAATTTATCAGTGGTATAAATATCTGTACCTATAGGCAACTCGGCAATTACATTGACATACTTTGGAAATGAAGAAGGGAAAAATACGGTTTTCAAATCCCTCATTCCCATAAACTGGATGGTGGCAATGAGTAAGAATATGGTTCCTAAAATCATCCAAACAGAGTTCTTTCCTTTGATGGCAAAGTGAATCACTCCTTCGTAGAAACTTTCTAGCCATACCAAGAAAACATTCTTAAACCAAATCCCTAATCTATTTAGGAATAAGACATTCGCCAAACCCATGGTGGCAAAGAAAGCAGATAAACCGCCCATCACGTTCCAAGTTAAAGTATATGCTATGGCTGAGAATGCCGTTAAAGCAATCACCCAAATCATGGCGCTTTTCTTGTTGACCACATCGTTTTCAGCACCCTTTTTCATGAAAATACTGGTATATACCGGAATCAAAATTAAAGCCACAAACAAACTAGATGTGAGTACAATAATCAATGTGATTGGCAGGAACTTCATAAACTCACCCATTAAGCTATCCCAAAAAATAAGTGGGAAGAAAGCAGCTAAGGTGGTCAGGGTAGAAGTAATAATAGGCCATGCAATTTCCCCAACAGCATATTTACTAGACCTCTCATTGGACTCTCCATCTGTGACAAATCGATAAACATTTTCCACTACTACAATGGCATTATCTACCAACATCCCCAGAGCCAAAATTAAGGCGAATAGCACAATCATGTTAATTTTATAACCAATGAGGTTGAAAATCACAAAACTGATAAACATGGAAGTTGGAATGGCAAAACCTACAAAAAGGGAGTTTCTAGTTCCTAAGAAGAAAAACAATACAAGAATCACGAAGATGATTCCCATGATTAAACTGTTCTCTAGGTTTGAAATTTGTGCTCTAATTTGCTCAGACTGGTCGTTGGTATATGAGATTTTAAGATTAGTAGGAAGTGCTCCCGTTTTTTGAGCATGCTCCATTTTCTCAAATACTTGATCGATGGCCGAAAGTAAGTTTTTACCGCTTTTCTTTACAATTTGAAGCGAAACCACAGGCTCTAAATCTAAACGAGCAAAACTTTCAGGGTCGGCAAAACCGTATTCTATTTCTGCAATATCTCTTAAATAAACGATATTATTATTCTCGCTTTTTACTATCACGCCTTCCATCTGCTTCACATCGCTAAACTCACCTAACACTCTTACTGAGCGCATGGTTCCATCAATTCGAAGCTCTCCTCCAGAAATAGATAAGTTTTCGTTGGCAATAGCCATTTCAATATCATTGAAACTGATTTTATTGGATTCCATTTTATGAAGGTCAACCCAAATGCTCACCTCATTATCCATTAATCCTTTAATCTCTACCTTGCTTACTTCGTTGATATCTTCCACTTCATCTTCAATATATTCCGCATAGTCTTTCAATTCACTGATGGAGAAATCACCAGAGAGATTGATAGTTAAAACTGGGAATTCGGAGAAGTCAATATCCATAACCATGGGGTCATTGGGAAGGTCATCGGGAAGTTCATTTTTAGCATTATCTACCGCATCTTTCACTTCTCTTAACGCCTCTTCAATACTAAGATCGGTATTGAATTCCACAAAAATGGCAGACATATCCTGACTGGAAGTAGAAGTTAATTTCTTCATTCCCTTCACTCCATCTATCTCTTTTTCCAAGGGACGAGTCACTAGGTTCTCCATATCCAATGGCGGATTTCCAGGATATATAGTATTTACCATAATAGTCGGGAAGAACACATCGGGGAAGAGTTCTTTGGGGAGACTTCTATAGCTATACAAACCAAATGCAATAAGTATGGTGGTTAGCAGATAGATTGTATTTTTGTTACTCAGTGCAATGGAAGTGAGTTTAAACTCCCGTTTCACCTTTTTATCTTGTTTATTTTCGCTCATGTTTTCTTACTTAATGCTTAACAAACTACCTTCAACAACTTTATTATAACCACCAATAATCACCTGATCATTAGCCTGAAGGCCAGATACAATCATGGTTTCATTAGCTCTACTTTTACCAGTTTCTACATAGGTTTTCTTAGCTACCAAACTACCATCTAGCTTATCGACTACAAAGAGATAATTCCCATTAAAATCTTTCTTCACTATAATAGAAGGAACTACCAATGCCGCTTCACTTTCAAAGTCCTTGAATTTTACTTCAGCTAACATATTTGGTTTAATCATGGAATTCTCATTTTTTACCTTAATGGTTACTTTAAAACTTCTGTTCTCTGGATTAATAATATTGGCAATTCGATAGATAGTTCCATCGATATTATAATCACCATAAGCCATAAGGTTAATATTTACTTCATCTCCTTCTTTTAAATAGGGTAAATAAGATTCCGAAACTTCCACATTTAAATAGAAAACATCGAGATTAACCACTTGCATCATCAACTGACCTGGCATGGCCATTTCGCCCACATTTGGCTCAATATTATCAACGATCCCATTAATTGGTGAAGTAATGGTGGCCATGTCCAACTGAGACTGTAATGTCTTCAGCTGGTCTAGCATCCTCTGTTTTTCATTCTTAGCTCTCAGGTAATCCAGCTCACTACCAATCTTTTTATTCCAAAGCTCTTCTTGCTTTTTGAAGACAGTGGTAGACAATTCTAAAGCCGTTTTCACCTCGCGAATGGTATTTTCCAAAATATCTGTACTTAATTTGGCCAAAACTTGGTCTTTCTTTACATTACTTCCTTCTTTAACCAAAATCTCAGTTATTTGTCCTGAAATTTCTGGACTGATATAAGCATAATCTACAGCCTCAAAACTTCCGTTGGCATGAAAGAAATGCTCAAACTTTAGGGGAGTCAATTTCTCAACATTCACTGCAATCCCTTTATCCATCTTATCAGTATCAAGCTCATCAATTTTAGCTTGTAAGTTTCTCACTTCTAGCTTTAGTTTTGATAATTCAATCTTTTTGGAATCCAATTGCGATTGAAGTTCTTTGAGTTCATCTTTAGGTTCACAAGACATAAAAATGCTCATGATCATCACAGATATTAATAATAATTTCGTTTTCATTGTTTAACTATTTTGGAAAAAATTTCTTTGTTTTAATAATTCTCGGCCATCATCATTTAGAACGGCATATATATGGTATTTAAATAACTCTTCAAAGGTTTCTTTACCAGAGAAGAATCTAATATCTTCTGATTTCATATTACTCATGGCGCTATGCTGTGAAGCTAGCATTCGAGAAATGACTTCTTCATTGATATCCGATCTATAAATACCTTCCTTTTTACCTTTAATCAAATTGTCTTTTATTTTATTGTAAAGGTGATCTTTTTTAAAGCTGCTCAGTCTATCACAAAGCATTGGATAATATTTCTGTAAGTCGTATTGATAGCTAGGATTCAATTTTTGTATCAGTTCTCGTGCCACACTATAAACGATATGCATCTCCTCCAAAGCTCCAAGCTTCCGCTCACATAAATCCTTCTCCATTTCCTTATGCTTTTGCAGCTGTGCTTCTATGGTCAACTCCACCAATTCCTTTTTATCTTTCACATAAGTATATAAAGTCTTTTTGGAGATACCTAGGTGACGAGAAACATCATCCATAGTCACACTTTTAATACCATATTGATGGTAGAGGTCGGATACTTTTGCTATAATATTTTTAATATTTTCTTCCATATTACTCATGTATTTGTATTAATTCAACATGATAACGTAGGGTGGAACCGCCAGGAATAATATTGGCAAAATCTTCTTCACCATAAGCCAAATACCAAGGGATGACAAACTCATAAATAGCTCCTGGTTTCATCAACTGAATACCATCGGATAATCCTCTGATCATTCTATCGAGTTTAATACCAGCTGGGCCTGTATCATAACTCATATCGAAGGTTTTCCCATCTAAAAACATGGCTCTAAAGTGAATACTCACACTATCGTTAGCCATAGGAGAATTCCCATTCCCTGCCTTTATAATCTTATACTGAAGCCCATTTTCAAGCTCAACAACTCCTTCTAAGGATTTGTTTTTCTCTAAGTATGCATCACCAAGTTTCTTAGTATTTTGAATGTTTAGCTTAATAATACTGTCTTCTTTTGCATCTATTTCTTGTTGAAAATTAACTACTAATTGAGTGATTAAACTATCGGGCAAAGAAGGCTCTCCTTTTAATCCTTCTAGTAATCCTTTTACTAAAGCTTGCTCCGAAATAGTCAGGTCTTTCATAGCAATGCCTTCACCATAGTCATATCCTATAATATAGCTGATGCTGTCTTGATGACTTGTTAATTTGAAATCCTTACCCGACTTGGGCGACTGACAAGAAAAGGCAAAAGCACTTATCAAAGCTATAATACTAATATATTTGGTATTCTTCATTATTTAGCCTCCTCAAATTGATCAGCAGAACGAGTTAGGAATTTTTCTAGCTCAATCTTGTTTTGTAATAAGTCCATAATGGCCATGGTATAATCAGAATTGGCTTGAATGAAGTTGTTTTGTGCCTGATTTAAATCGAAGCTACTGGCCATTCCTTCACGATACTTGGTATTCGTCTTTTGATAGATTTTCACGGTTACCTCCAAGTTTTTCTGTCTATTGAGGTAATTATAATACATATTTGAAAAATTGTTTCTAGCAGTTTGAACCTGCAATTGAAGTGAACTGGTCAATTGTTTCTCTGACACATCCATCTTTTTCATATTCAGTTTCATTTGCTGTACTTTAGCATGACGATTTCCGCTACTCCAAATAGGAACTGTCATTTTGAAACCCCAAACGGTGGTTGGATACCAAGGCAAACTTCCATCGAAAAAACTATAAGAATCGCGCATGGCATTTGTTTGTGCCGAAAAGAAAGCATTAATGGTAGGCAGATAAGCTGACTTTTCTAGATCAACTTGCAAATCTGCTAAATCTTTTTGAGTTTGGAATAAAATGAAATCTATGTTTTCTTGCACTTGAAAGGGACTACCTAGTAAATAATCGATGTTTAGCTGGTCTAACACTCCAATCAAATCATCAGTTAATGCAATATCCTCTTCAGGTTGAATTCCCATATAAAACTTCAAGAATGCCCTTGCTGTTGTGATTTCATTTTGGATATTTCTAATACTTCCTTCTAGATTATTCACTATTACTTCAAGTTGATCCACATCTGTATCTTCGAGAAAACCAGCTTCAAAAGTGGCTCGAGTTTCTTCCAGCAATGCTCTATTAAGAACCAAACTGGAATCTAGAATTTGTAAATTCTCCTCCAAGGAAAGTATTAAGAAATAAGATTTACTCACCTGCTCTATTAATAGAATCTCGGTTTGTACTTTTTGTCTTTCCGTTTGACCAAGATAGGTTTTGGAAGCCCTTAAAGCCACAATATACTCCCCACTAAACAATAATTGATTCACACTCACCCCTGCCGTTGCATTATGTTTGGTACCAAACTGAACAGGAAAGAACTGTTGATCTGTAGGTAGTGTCTGAATAGGCTCCAAGCCAAAGCCACTTTGATTCACCCCATAAACTGCTGGCGAAATAAAGTCTGGTAAAAGGGTTACTGGGATGTCTAAATAGTTTTCATTACTAAGGCTACCTTCTACTTGAGGCAAGCCCAAGGCTGTAGATTCCCAGACTTTCTTCTCTGCTATCTCAATATCGGTTTGGGCATTGATATAGTCGTAATTGTGAATTTTGGCATATTCTAATGCTTCTTGTAAGCTAAACACCTTTTGCTTTTCCTGAGCGGATAAAAGTCCCGGAATAAAAGCCAATAAGAAGATGTAATAATATTTTTTCATTAGTTGATATTTGTTTTTCATCTTTCAATTTGTATTCATAGAGTCATTCAGACGTAATAGATTCCAGTGCGTTACACCGAAAATCACAAAATCGCCTAAAAAGATGGCAAAAATATACATTTTTCTCAATGGAAACGTTTTTTAGATAAATAGTTTCCAAAGTTTAACATAAATTTAGTTTTAATGATGAGGAATAAGCCACAGAGTATTCTTGCTGAAAATGATAACTGATCAATAAGATTCTAAAAAAAAGTCTACACAAATATTTTTGCAATGAATTTATTAAGCAAAATTGGAACAATAAACAGAAACTGGATAAGCGCCAAATCGGGAAACTATAAACCCTTGTAATACCGATGTAAAATTAAAAGCATGCTTAACGCTCACTTTTAATTACAATTGGTATAACTTTAAACTTTACGGACTTTAAATACTCTCTTCTACTTAAAACCGATCCAAAACAGCTTCCAAAGAGCCAAGATAAGAAGCTCCAAATAAATTAATATGAATCAGCACTGGATAGAGATTATAATATTTCAACCGGTCTTGCCAGTCTTTCTCAAGAGGATGGTGTTGATGATAATACTGATAAAATAAAGGAGAGAATCCTCCGAACATGGTGGTCATGGCAACATCTATTTCTCTATGCCCGAAATACGCAGCGGGATCCATTATCACGGGATTTCCACCTTCGTCGCTCATAAAATTTCCATTCCATAAATCACCATGAAGCAGCGCAGGCTTTTCTTCTGGAAAGATAGAATGTAATTCCACAAATAACCTTTCACTTTGCTTGATATGCAGCGAAGTGATTTCGTATTTATCTCGAGCTATTTTGAGTTGAGGGAGTAGTCTATTTTTGATAAAGAAATCCACAAAATTAGAAGAGGGTGTATTGCTTTGTGGCAGGCTACCCATATAATTATCAAAACCTAAGCCAAAACTTTCACGAGTGTTTTGATGTAATTGAGATAGCTGAAAAGCAAAAGAACGCCAGAAATTTTCTTCAAAGCTATTCTCTTCTATAAACTCCATTAGCAAACCCGAGTATTGCTGTCCCTCATGATAAAAAAGAGGTTGGGGAACGCGAATACTATTTGAGGAGGCCAACAATTCTAAACCTGCATATTCCGAAGCAAACATTTGAGGATGCTTAGCGGCAGAATTATATTTAAGGAAGAACGAGCCATCAGAAGTTTTAACGAGTAAACTTGAGTTAATGCTCCCTCCACTCACGCTTCTCTCTTCTAATATTTCAGGGCTAAGACCCTGCGCAATCCAATAAGACTGAATGGCCTGTTTTAGCTCCTCCGGTATCATTATTTATCTATTTAATTCTATATTATCTATTAAGCGAACTTGACCCAAATGAGCAGCCACACATGCCACTGGATAATTAGTTTCATCCCATGAGTTAATCATTTGCAGACTTAGACCGTCTACAATCTGAAAATATTCTGGTTTAAAATGAACAGATAGTCTCTTCATAGCCACCTCCATAAGTTCTATTGGACTGTGATTCTCCATATTTTCTTTCACCCAATTCAAGGTACTAAATATCTCAGGAGCAAATGTTCTTTCTTCTTCTGTCAATCTCACATTTCTACTACTCATGGCTAAACCATCGCATTCTCTCATGGTTTCTCCCGCGATAATTTCTACCGATAAGTTTTCAATTTCTACCAAACTACGAATGATAGCCAATTGCTGAAAGTCTTTTTTCCCAAAGAAAGCTTTATCGGCATTTACAATCTCGAATAACTTGTTAACTACTACGCCTACACCATTGAAATGCCCTTCTCTAAAGGCACCTTCCATCACGGTCTCCAAATTCCCAAAATCATATTTCTTCGTCACCTTTTCAGGATACATTTCCCCCACAGTTGGATAGAAAATATAATCGCAAGTAGCCTCCTCTAAAAGCTTGGCATCAGCTTCATAAGTACGTGGGTATTTTTTTAAATCTTCTGGATTATTAAACTGTATAGGGTTTACAAATATGCTAACCACCACAATATCACAAGCGGCTCTAGCTTGATGTACCAAGCTGATATGGCCTTGATGCAAAGCACCCATGGTAGGCACAAATCCTATGGTTTTTCCTTGATTTCTTTGAGCTTGAAGCTCGTTCTGCAATTCTTGAATCTTATTATATGTTTTCATGTTTTTTAATTTGCAGATGGTAGTTTGGAGCTTGAAGTGGGAAGTCCCAGGCTCAACAGGGCACACTTTCTTCCATAATGTTATTGCTTCGTTTTCTTAATAAACTACCATCATATCATTATTTAATTTTATTTCTAAATGCTATCATCATATTCATGAGGTTAAAACAGAATGAATAATGAATGTCAAATTCTTTATCAGTGATATAATTCCGTCGTTTTGCTTTATGCAAACATGTTATGACTTCTGCTAAAGAGCGAATAGAATAGCCCATAAACTTCTTAAATTCTGGAGCTGATTGTAAAATTGAACCTTCAGAAATGTTTAAAGCAATGGAATCACCTGCTCTTAATATTTGTGAAGAAAGATTAAACTTCTCAAGGTCAGGAAATGATTTGGATAATAATAAAATCTCTTCACCTAAATCCATTGCTTTTTGCCAAATAATAAGGCTTTCAAATTTAAACTTCATAAGGTGTGATTTTATAAATAATAGTTTTAGCTTTCTTCCTTTACCACAAGACTTCTTTCTTCTAACTTCCTGCTTCTAACTTCCCGCTTCCAACTTCCAACTCCCTACTTCCTCACCACCTCCCACAAATCCTTTTCCAAGCTTACCTTTGGGCTCTCAATAATCCTTCCAATTTCAACCTCTCCTCTATAAATAATAAAGGTAGGAACCAGCTCAATATTATATTTCTCAATATCCATACTGGGCATATCTTTTTTCCCACTTAATGCATAATAAGTCACATCCTTAATTTTAGCTTTATGAGCTAGTTTTATGAAATCTGGCATTTGAACCTGACTATCGTGGCACCAACTGGCAAAAAATACAATCACCTTTACATCCTTATTCTTTTTGAAGAATTTCTTCAACTTATTTGCAACCACTTTATCTGGACTATAGATCTCCATTTTATCTTCCCAATCTTCTACAAATAAAGGATTCATAAGACCTTGCTCATCAACCAAGCCAATAAGCACTTCTCTTTCCAAATCAGGATCTACCATAACTTGATTGATTTCTTGAGCTGATAATTGCAAAAAGGTCAATGAAATTAAGACTATGGATATTATTTTTCTCATCTTCTATTTTTTTACAAAAGTAGAGAAAATAAAAAAGAGACTGCCCTTTCGGACAGCCTCTTTTTTTTGGGAGTTTCCCTAGATTTAAAATCTATTGAATAACAACCTTTTTGTAAGAAACTTTACCACCATGAGTAATTCTCAAGAAGTATACACCTCTTTCGTAATCACTAAAGTCGAATTGTTTCTCCATCTTATCCGCTGTAATTTCAAGTATT
>NZ_JABKBZ010000092.1:0-16736 GCF_013166635.1 Lentimicrobium sp. S6
ACCTGCTCCAGTTCAAGCAGTAACTGAAGAAACTCCTCAAGCTAGCAATACTGATACCACTCAACTTGAAAAGATGCTTTTAGAGGTTGTGAGCGAAAAAACAGGTTATCCTGCAGAGATGCTAGAGATGAACATGGATATGGAAGCCGATTTAGGTATTGACTCCATCAAACGTGTGGAGATATTTGGTGCTTTAACCAAACAATATCCGAGTATGGCAGGAATCAACCCTAGCGAATTAACAGATCTTCGTACTTTGGGAGAAATCGTGAGTTATGTGGCCCCTAAAGGTGCTACAGCGGTTGCTATTGAAGGTGTGAATACAACAGCTGCTCCGGTAATTGAAATACCTGCTCCAGTTCAAGCAGTAACTGAAGAAACTCCTCAAGCTAGCAATACTGATACCACTCAACTTGAAAAGATGCTTTTAGAGGTTGTGAGCGAAAAAACAGGTTATCCTGCAGAGATGCTAGAGATGAACATGGATATGGAAGCTGATTTAGGAATCGATTCTATCAAACGTGTGGAGATATTTGGTGCTTTAACCAAACAATATCCTAGCATGGCCGGAATCAACCCTAGCGAATTAACAGAGCTTCGTACTTTGGGAGAAATTGTTAATTATGTGGCGCCAAAAGGTGCCGCTACGCCTACCACAGCAGCAACGCTTGCCAATAATGCAGCAGTTGCCAATAAAATAGTGAATACAACCGCTACTCTGGTCAACGAAACTGCAGCTCCTGTTCAGTCAACCATTGAAGTAGAAGTACAAGAGAACGATAGCTATGTTGACAATACACAACTTGAAAAAATGTTATTGACAGTTGTTAGCGAAAAGACTGGTTATCCAGCAGAGATGTTGGAGATGAACATGGATATGGAAGCTGATTTAGGTATTGATTCTATCAAACGTGTGGAGATATTTGGTGCCTTAACCAAACAATATCCTGATATGTCTGATATCAACCCCAGTGAATTAACAGAGCTTCGTACTTTGGGAGAGATTGTGGATTACGTAAGTACATCTTCTAAAAAAAAAAATCCCCTCAGTATTGCTAAGCCTGTAGCTCAAGATAATAACGAATACATAACAACAGGTAAATTCCATAAGGTGGAGCGCAATAATATTGGTTTAAAATATTTGCCGCAAGCTGACTTTATGGAATTTTCTTTACCTGATACCCACCTGACCTTAGTTACCAATGAGGGTTCTGCCTTGACCTCCTCAGTTGTTAAGCAATTAGAAAACAAAGGTCATCAAGTATTGGTACTTAATCTACCTGGCACCACAATGACTCCTGATACAAGGGCCCTCTCGTTGACTGCTCATACTGATGAAGCCATTAAAAATGCGATTGAGGAAATCCATAGCAAATACGGAAAAATAGGAAGTTTCATTCATCTCCATCCTCATTTCGAATTCCAAAATGGCAATTTCACCCAACACTTTAAAGCAGATAAGGACATTGTTAAAACGGTTTTCTTTTTAGCCAAACACTTACAGCAAGACTTAAATGATTTAGGTCAGACCCAAAGAGCAAATTTCGTGACGGTGAGCCGTTTAGACGGTATATTAGGTCTGGGAAAAAGAGGCAATGTATCTGTTATTGGTGGCGGATTACCTGGTTTAGTGAAATGCTTAAACTTAGAATGGTCTCCGGTAAAATGCCGTGCGGTTGATATACAACCAGAATTGCCAATAGAGAAAATAAGTGCCCAAGTTATTGCAGAACTTCATGATGCCAATAGCGCCATTATTGAAGTAGCCTATTCTGAAGAAGGTCGTAAAACAACAAGTGTTATACCAGACCCAGTTCCCGAAGAACAAAAAATCAAAACCACAATAACTAAAGACTCTGTTTTTCTAGTGAGTGGTGGTGCAAAAGGCGTAACAGCCAATTGCGTGATTGAAATGGCTAAAACCTTCCAATGTAAATTCATATTATTGGGACGTTCTAATTTTAATGTTGAGATTCCTAATTATGCCAAGAATGGCGTTGATGATAGTACTTTGAAAAGAAATATCATGAATGACCTGAAGGAGAAAAGCAAAAAGCCTAGTCTCCCTATTGTTCAAAGCATATTTGGAGATATCGTTGCTAAAAAGGAAATAGACCATACCATTGCTCAAGTTGAGAAGCATGGTGGAAAAGTGGTTTATTTAAAAGGTGATGTCAATAACTTAAAAGCCAGTCAAACTGAATTAAATAAAATAACAGCTCAGCTAGGCCAGATTACAGGAATTATCCATGGAGCGGGTCGTTTGGCCGATAAGTATATTCAAGATAAAACGGAGGAGGACTTCGAAAATGTGATTTCAGTGAAACTAAATGGTTTATTGAGTCTGCTCAGTGTTGTGGATATCGATAAACTAGACCACTTGGTGATGTTCTCTTCGGTAGCCGGATTTTATGGAAACCTAGGACAATCAGATTATGCCATCGCCAACGAGATTTTAAGTAAAGCAGCTCATCTCTTCAAAACAAACCATCCACACCCCCAAGTGTCGGCTATTAACTGGGGCGCATGGGACAGCGGTATGGTGAGTGATGAATTAAAGGTGATGTTTAAAGCGGCCGGCATTAAGTTGGTGAACAGTACAGGCGGTGCTGCCATGATGGTGAATGAGTTCAATACTGAATATGCCCATCAAGCACAAGTCATCATTGGCGGAACCTTACCTGAAGCGGTAAGCCACCATAATGGAGATTTACGCAACTATCGCATTAAACGAAACTTAAAGCTAGCCGATAATCCATTCTTGATGCACCATGTGATACAAGGAAACGCGGTTTTACCAGTGGTTAATGCTGTGGGTTGGATGTCACAAGCTTGCGAAAGTATATATCCTGACTTTAAGGTCTTCCAGATTACAGACACCAAATTATTCAAGGGAATTGTATTTGATGGCCAACAGCCAGAGGATTATGTGATTGAACTCAAAGAAGTGGAAAAAAGCGCTGAAAAGATTGTTTTTGAAGCGACTATCCTTAGTGAAGGAAAAAAACTCCCGACCTATCATTACAGAACGGGAGTAACCTTGATGCATAAGGATAAAGTACCTCAAGCTCCCAAGTTTAACCACACTATCAGCGGAAATTATCCTGCAACTGATGGATCTATATTATATAAAGATGGTTCCCTTTTCCACGATAAGTATTTCCAAGGCATAGAGAAAATCATCGATTGGAACGAGAAGCAAATAGTACTCACCTGTAAAGCACCTGAGGTGCCACTTTCAGAACAAGGACAGTTTGCCATTCAATCCATCAATACATTTTTTGCTGATATTCAATATCAAGGCATGGTGGTTTGGGTTCAGAAATACCAAGATGGCGCTATGAGTTTACCCTTACAAACAAAAACTGCGACACTTTACAAACCTGTTCCTTTTGGAAAAGAGTTGATGGTAAACGTTACTATTCAAGAAGCTAGCGAGTTTAAAATTGTGGCTCTTTGTACGGTTTACGATGAAGACGGAACTGTTTATATGCAAACAGATGGTGCAGCGGTAACCGTATCTAAACAATTGGTTTGGTAGAAAATAAATTAAAAGGGGGATTTGAAAATACAGGATGGGATTTACATCTTCTTATTATCAATTCCCCTATAAAACCTGTTCCGAATTATTTCGGAAGAATTTAGGACCAGTTTAAATCCTCTTAAGAGGTGATTAAACTGGTATAAAAAGAAAATAAATGATAAAAATAGCCATCATAGGAACGTCTGGATTATTTCCAGGATCATCTACCCAAGATGAGTTCTGGAATAATCTGATGCATAAAAAAGACCTGACAGGTATCGCCACAAAAGAGGATTTTGCTGCCGACCCAGAAGCATTCTTTCAAGCCGAAAAAGGAATAGTAGATCGTTGTTACTCCTTACGCGGAGGATTTATTCGTGATTTCAATTTCGATCCAACAGATTATAAATTGCCAGCTGAATTTCTGGCCAAGCAAGACAAATTATATCAATGGTCGCTGCATGTGGCGAAAGAAGCCCTGCGCGAAAGTGGCTACCTAAACAAGGCCGAAATCATGGATAAATGCGGTCTTATTTTAGGAAACCTATCTTTTCCAACAGCCTCCTCACATCAATTATTATCTGATGTATATACCCATACCACTGAAGTAGCCGTCCAGGAATTACTAAAAGACAAAGATTTTAAACTCCATAAAAACGCTGGAGAGAAACCACAAAATGAGGTATTGCAATATACCCCATCAGAAATGGTAAGCGAAGCTCTTGGTCTTGGCGCCACTCATTATTCCATAGATGCAGCTTGTGCTACTTCCTTGTATGCCATCAAATTGGCCTGCGACGAATTACTCACTGGCAAAGCAAATATGATGTTGGCCGGTGCCGTTTGTGCTTCCGATCAACTATTTATTCACATGGGCTTTTCTATTTTCCATGCCTATGCTCCTGCCGATAAAAAGTATGCCCCTTTCGATCAAGGATCAGAAGGATTGGTATCTTCAGAAGGTGCCGGAATGGTAGTGCTCAAGCGTTTGGAAGATGCAGAACGTGATGGAGACAATATCCTAGGAGTGATTGGTGGCATTGGACTTTCCAATGATGGACGTGGTAAGTTTCTATTGGTACCCAATCCAAAAGGTCAGAAACTAGCCTTCGAACGTGCCTACGACAAAAACAGTATTTCTCCTGAGAACACTTCCTATTTAGAATGTCACGCCACAGGAACTCCTCTGGGGGATGTCACAGAGCTAAATTCTATCTCTAATTATTTTACCTCAGAAAAGAATACACCGCTTTTAGGGTCTGTGAAATCCAATATGGGCCACTTACTGACAGCAGCTGGTATGACGGGTTTACTCAAGGTCTTGATGTCCATGCAAAAGAATGTGATTCCACCAAGCATTAATTTGGATAATGCCCTTAGAGCCGACAATGGCTTGATGGGTAAAGAAAATATGGTTTTGGAAACCATACCATGGGATGATACGCAAAAACAAGCAGCCGTGAATTCATTTGGTTTTGGCGGTACAAATGCCCATATGGTGGTCAAGAATTACCAGCAAAATCAAAGCAAACAAGAGGCTAGAAAAGCAACATCTTTGGTTCCTATGTCCATCATTGGAATGGATGCACACTTTGGGGATTGTACCAATCTCAATGATTTTTACGAGACTATATACAAAGGAAAACAACATTTTAATACCCTCCCCAAAAAGCGTTGGAAGGGATTTGAGGAAAATACTTCTTTATTAAAAGAGTATGGCTTTAAGGACGGGAAAGCGCCAAAAGGAGCTTATATTGAGGATTTTGAAATTGACTTATTACGTTATAAAATCCAACCTAAAGAAGCAGAGACTTTAGAGCCACAACAAGCCCTGATTCTAAAAATAGCCGACAATGCCATTAAAGATGCCAACTTAGATGAAAGTCAAAATGTGGCGGTTTTAATTGCCATGGAATCGGAATTATCTATTCATCATTACTTGGCACGTTGGGATACGGGTTGGCAATTGAAAGAAGCCTTGGAGCAATCCAATATTGAACTTAACGAAGTACAAGAAGCGGAATTAGAGCAGCTGTGTAAGAACGGCCTTTATTATCGTGATGGTGATCAAACACCCAGTCAACACACCAGTTTTGTAGGCAATATCATGGCCAGCAGAATTGCAGCACTTTGGGATTTCACCGGTTCGGCCTTTACGGTTTCTTCTGGCGAAAACTCTGTTTATAAAGCCTTAGAGATTGCTCAAAATATGTTATCGCTGGGCGAAGTTGATGCGGTAGTAGTTGGAGCAGTTGATTTTTCAGGAGGTTTGGAAAATGTAATACTCCGTAATCAAAAAGACCAAATCAATAGCGCAGTCAAGCCAAGTATTTCCATGAATACCAATGACAATGGATGGCTTGTGGGTGAAGGTGCCGGCGCCATCGTGTTAAAGAAACAAAGCGATGCTCAGCATGACAGAACCTATGCCGTTATCGATGGCATGGGCCAAATCCAAGCATTAGAAGATGGTGGGTATTTGGAAATGGCTGCCACAGGTATTGCAAGTCAGGATAGCAAAGAACTAGCCACATTATTAAAAAACAAGCCAGCTCAAGCTGTAGCTTTGGGAAGTGTTAAAGCCAATATTGGAAATACTTACGCTGCATCTGGCATGGCCAGTTTGATAAAGGCGAGCTTATGTGTTCACCACCGTTTTATTCCGGGTATTCCCAATTGGGAAGCGCCTAAAGATGTGAATGCATTTAAAGACAGCAAATACTATTTCCCTCAAAAGTCTCGCCCTTGGATTTTACAAGAAAATCAGACCAAGAGAAAGGCATCGGTGAATGGTATAGACGATTTAAAAATCCATTTATCAGAAGCGGATCAAGTATTGAACACCGATTCTACTTTCAGACAAAGTGTGATTCCAAAGATTTTTCCTTTGAAAGCCCGTTCAGAAAAAGAGATGAGCTTACACCTATCGGCCTTGGAAATTGCCCTCGCCTCCCCCACTCCATTTGGGGAGATGGCTGAAATATTTTTCGAGAAATTCAAAGAAAATAGTGGACTTTATTGTACGGTACTGCTGGCAAAAAATGCAGAGGAGCTTAAGCAAGAAATTCAATTCTTTCAAAAGAGCATCTCCAAATCATTTTCATCAGGCAAAGCCTTAAAGACACCCCGCGGTAGTTATTTTTCACCAAAACCTTTGGGTAAAAGAGGAAAAATAGCTTTTGTATATCCAGGTTCGGCAACCGCATACCAAGGTTTAGGAAGCGATCTTTTTCAAATGTTTCCCCAATTGCATGAGCAATATAAAGATTTAGGACCCAATTTAGATCGTTTTATTTGGAGCGATTATTTGTATCCCAAACACGTGAGTACTAACAATGAAAGTCCAAATATCTATGCCAATGCCATTGCTATGATGTCGGTTGGGGTATTTTACTCTGCGGCCTTTACTCATATCATGCGTTCTATGTTTAAGTTAGAACCCGATATGGCCTTTGGTTATAGCATGGGCGAATGCAGCAGCATGTGGTATTCCTTAGGAATATGGAGTCCTGATGGCACCAAAGAATTTCAGGAATCGCCAGTATTTAAAAATCGCGTGGCTGGTAATTTAGAACTTTTATCTGAACACCTTGGTATCAGTATAGAGGAGGCCAAAGAAAACTGGATCAGTTTGGTATTATTGGCGTCGAAGGAACTAATTGAGCCTATGGTTCAGAAACATGATAATGTTTACCTCACCTTTGTAAATACTGAGAACGAGGTCATTATTTCGGGCGATAAAAAAACTTGTTTAGCCATTGCTGAAAAGGCTCAATGTAAAGTAATTCCTATTCCTTTTCAAAATATTATCCATCACGATTTCTGTAAAAAAGAAACCGATGCTTTATTATCTATGCATCATTTTCCTTTGCAGAACAAACCCAATATTGACTTCTTTTCTAGCATCACAAAGACGAAACTGAAGCTCGATAGCGAAGTGATTTCCAAGAATTCCACAAATGTTTGTTGCCAAGAAGTTGACTTTCCTGCCAACGTAAAAAGTGTAGCAGATGCAGGAGCCAATATCTTTATAGAGCTCGGGGCTAATGCCACTTGTACGGGTTGGATCAATGCTATTTTAAAAGATCAGGATCATTTATCGGTTAGCATTAATCAAAAAGGGAAATCAGATGCTCAAGCATTATGTGAGATGATGGCCCAATTGGTGAGTCATGGTGTAGCGCTTGATTTAAGTATGCTTTACCCCGAAACTGCCAAAGGAAAGCCACAAAAACAATTCTTGAAAAAGATAATACCCGGTGGAAAGCCCATAGCCCAAGTCATAGTAAATAGCGAAAGCAAAAAGCTATTTGCGAATCTTAAAACAAAAAGTATTAAGAAAAGCATTATCAAAGAAAAGGCAGTAATGGTTATAGCTGGAGAGGATTCATATACCGAATCAGATACCGCTCCAATCACTACACCAATAATTTCAAATCATTCAAAATCATTAAACTTAAATCCCGAAATGGATACAAAAACCATAGAGAACGTAAATACAAAATTAACACCGAGTACATCACCTAATAATAGGCTGGGTGAAAATGGATTACGCTTACAGAATTACGAATCCGGAGAGCAATTAGAAGGTAAAGAGATTGTGTATTCACAAGAAGACTTGGTGGAGTTTGCTACCGGTAAAATTGCCAATGTTTTTGGCCCTGAATATGCTGTCATAGATACTTATCCACGTCGTGTGATGCTACCTATGGACCCTTATCTATTGGTGAGTAGAGTTACAGGTATTAATGCCAAGTTGGGCGAGTATAAACCATCGACCATGCAAACGGAATACGATATTCCTTATGATGCCTGGTTTACCACCGACCGCCAAATCCCTTGGGCTGTATCGGTAGAATCAGGACAGTGCGATTTAATGCTTATCTCCTACCTGGGTATCGATTTACAAAACAAAGGCAAGCAGATTTACCGTTTATTGGATTGCACCCTTACTTTTATGGATGACTTGCCTTTTGAAGGACAAACCCTACGCTATGATATCTCCATCAATTCCTTTGTGAATAGCGGTAATAACCTCCTATTCTTTTTCAGCTACCGTTGTTATGTGGAGGATCGCTTGGTGCTAAAAATGGACAATGGGTGTGCGGGTTTCTTTTCTGATGAAGAATTGGCTGCCGGAAATGGTGTGGTGTACAGCAAATCGGAACTAGCAGCCCGAACCCAAATTAAAAAGAGATATTTCACTCCATTATTGGATACTGATAAAACCACTTTCTCCAAAGAAGACCTGATGCATTTGAGCAATGGAGACATTGAGAAGTGTTTTGGAAATGAGTCTTATTTTGCCAATGGTCGCAATTCCTCATTACGTCTGCCTCCAGAAAAGATATTGATGCTAGACCGCATTACCACCCTTGATTTAAAAGGTGGCGCTTATGGTTTAGGCTTTATTGAAGCTGAGAAAGATTTAAAAGCCAATGACTGGTATTTCCCTTGCCACTTCCGTGATGATGAAGTAATGGCGGGTTCCTTACAAGCCGAAGGTGGTGGTAACTTATTGCGTTTCTTTATGCTTCGCTTGGGTTTACAGCGCATGACTAAAGATGCTCGTTACCAAGCCATTTTCGATATGCCGCAAAAAGTGCGCTGTCGTAAGGAAGTCACACCTGAAGATACCAAACTGGTTTATCGACTAGAGATTAAAGATATTGGTTTGATTCCTCATCCTTATGTGGTGGGTGATTTAGAGATTATTTCTAATGGTGTGGTGACGGTACATTTCGAGAATATTGGTTTACAATTGCGTGAAAAATCAAACCCTAAATATTTAGAAGAAACTCCAGGTATTCCTATTTCTCCGCGTTCTGAAGGTGCTTTGATGAATGAAAAAGACATCACTACTTTTGCATTAGATGATTTGTCCAAGTGTTTTGGTCCTGACTTCTCCGTTTACGATGGCCGCAAGGTTTCTCGTCAACCCAATACCGATTTACAGCTTATTTCTCGTATACTAAAAGTTGATGGAACGCGTGGTAATTTTGATGAACCCTCCTCCATTTTAGCTGAATATGATGTGCCTGTTAATCCTTGGTATTATGAGCAAAACTCCAATTACACCATGCCTTATTCTGTTTTGATGGAGATTGCCCTACAGCCTTGTGGTTTATTGGGTGCCTATTTGGGTTCTACTTTAGAGTTTGCTGAGCATGACCTCTATTTCAGAAACTTAGATGGTGATGGCGAAATGTTTGACTTAGCAAGTGGAACCGATTTTAGAGGGAAAACCATTGTCAATAATGCCGTTTTAACTTCTTCTATGGCCTTAGGCGGAACCATCTTACAAAATTACACCTTCGAACTTTCTATTGATGGACATGTATTCTATAAAGGAAAATCCTCCTTCGGATTCTTCCCAGCTGATGCTTTAGCATCGCAAGTTGGTTTAGACAAAGGTGCCGAAGTGGATGCTTGGTATAAAACCAATAACTTGACTCCTCAAGATTATCTACAAATTAAATTGGATTCCTTGTATGGCAAAATGAAGCTATACAAAGCACCTGTTGGAAAACCACATTATCATTTGGCCGAAAATCAATTGAACCTATTAGACCATTTAATTGTGGCTAAAAACCAAGGGGAATATGGTAAAGGGTATGTGCATGCTACCAAATTTATAAAACCTTATGAGTGGTTCTTTGCTTGTCACTTTTATCAAGATCCGGTAATGCCGGGTTCCTTGGGAGTGGAAGCTGTTTTCCAAGCCATTGAAGTATTTGCTTTACAACAAGATTTAGGAAAAGATTTTAAATCGCCCAAATTTGTACAGCTGCCCAATCATAAAACCGTTTGGAAATACCGCGGACAAATTCTAACTACCGTGAAGGAAATGCATTTAGAAATTCACATTAAAAATATAGAACAGCGTGGTGCACAATTGGCCATAGTGGTGGATGCCTACGTTTGGAATGGTAAAATGCGGATTTATCAGATTACGGATTTGGCCCTCGGTATAGAAGAGGCTTAATCAAATGCAAGGAGCAAAATCATGATAAACGTAAATTTATTTTGTCCGCGGATTTTTTTAAATTTTAATCATTGGTTTTTACTTACAACTGAATGATGAGAACAGCATGAAATAGCTCAATAAATAAATTAGATCATCGCAAATAAAAGATATACATATGAATTTGAATTTTCACGGCACCCCACAAAATATCTTCTGGAAGGGCTCGCCACGCGATATAGTTTTTGATACCAAAAGCATACAAGAAAAATTACAGGCCACTGATAAGCCTTTATATATCATGAAGGATTTTCAGGGTCGCATAGGAGTTAGTAATGGCGGCGAACTGGTTTCTGAAGGTAGAGGATTACAGGTTTTAGCCATAGCCAGTCCTATGACTGCTGAACAACTCGGTGACCCAAGTTTTAAGCAGGATTATGGCTTAAACTATGCCTATAAAACAGGTGCCATGGCCAATGGCATCTCATCGGAAGAATTGGTGATTGCCATGGGAAAAGCTCATCTATTGGGTTCTTATGGTGCTGCTGGACAAGTACCAGAACGCGTATTTGAAGCCATCAAAAAAATACAGGCTGCCTTGCCTGAGCAGGCTTATGCCTTTAACCTAATACACAGCCCCAATGAGGAGGCCTTGGAAGTGAAAGCGGTGGAATTATTTATTAAACATGGCGTTCATATTGTGGAAGCCTCCGCATTTTTAGCCTTAACCGAGCATATTGTCTATTACCGTGTGGCGGGTTTAAGTCAGAATGAAGATGGCAGTATCCACATTAAGAATAAGGTGATAGCCAAAATTTCTAGAACCGAAGTGGCGGCTCCTTTTATGCAGGCTCCTCCGGAATCTTTTGTACAGGCATTGCTCTCAAAAGGAAAGATAACTCCCTTGCAAGCGGAATTAGCCAAGCAAGTGCCCATGGCCGATGATATTACCGTAGAAGGCGATTCTGGTGGGCATACCGATAATCGTCCTTTGGTATCCCTCCTCCCTATTATTATAAAGCAACGTAATGATATGGAAGCCAAGACCCAATTTGCACAAAAGATTCGTGTGGGCGCAGCAGGTGGAATTTCTACGCCAGCTTCGGCATTAGGTGCTTTTATGATGGGTGCAGCTTATGTGGTGACGGGTTCGGTTAATCAAGCTTGTATAGAGTCTGGTACCTCGGAGCATGTGCGTAAATTATTGGAAAAGGTAAGTTCTACCGATGTGATGATGGCCCCCGCTTCCGATATGTTTGAGATGGGTGTTGATTTACAGGTTTTAAAACCTGGAACCTTATTTGGCCCACGTGCTAAAAAGCTATTCGAATATTATAAGCAGTATAAGTCTATTGACGATATCCCAGCTGCCGAGCGTTTAAAGTTAGAGCAGCAGGTTTTCAAGCAACCTTTGGAAGAGATTTGGCAATCTTGCATCGATTTCTTTGAGAAAAGAGACCCAGAGCAAATACAAAGAGCCAAGGACAACCCACATCGTAAGATGGCGCTTATCTTCCGTTGGTATTTAGGCTTGTCCTCCAATTGGGCCAATGCCAATACCCCGGGTCGAGAGTTGGATTATCAAATATGGTGCGGCCCAGCCATGGGCGCCTTTAACGATTGGGTAAAAGGTACTTATTTAGAGTCTTACCAAAACCGAAAGGCAGCAGATGTGGCCATGCAAATATTACAAGGAGCGGCTTATCTTTATCGTATACAAAGCCTGAAATTACAGGGTATCAGCTTTCCTTTGGAAATGAAAATTGTGATTCCCAATGAGGCTATTGCTTACCCTATTATCGATAATGGGGAATTTGGGGATACTAGTGCGCAGAATAATTAGTAAGGAAAAGGTATTTTTTTGTCCGCTAATTTTCGCAGATTAACACGGATTGAAAAGCAATGTTCTTAAAACAGAACATTGCTTTTTTTAAAATATTCGAGCAAGCCTTGTGTTGTTTATGGCTTTTGGTCTGTCGTTTAATCTCTATCTTCAATTAATTGTTTTAATTCTTCTTTACTTGGCAATACTGTCTGATATTTACTAGCAAATATTTGTTGATTGTCTTTTGGCAGGGTAATCTGCACCAATGTTTCGTTTTTTTGTTTGCAAAGTACGATTCCAATAGTCGGATTTTCTTCGTTTGTTTTTACAAATTCATCGTAATAATTAACATACATCTGCATCTGTCCTAAATCCTGATGTTTTAGTTTTCCAATCTTTAAGTCAATAACGACAAAACATTGTAACAAGCGATTATAGAATACCAAGTCAACATAGAAATTTTCATCTTCCACCGTTATTCTTTGCTGCCTGCCAACAAATAAGAATCCTTTGCCCAGTTATTTCAGGAAGTGTTCCAGTTTATTGATTATGGCTGTTTCTAAATCGGATTCGCTATACTCATTATGCTCCTTTAGCCCTAAAAAGTCGAGGACATAAGGTTCTTTGATTGTGTCAATTGGTTTTGTAATAACTTGACCTTTTGTACTGAGTTCTTTAACTCCCTTCTTATCCCTGCTTAATACCAACCTTTCGTATAGGGATGATTCGTATTGCCTCTCAAATTCTCGAACAGACCAATTGTTATTTGAAGCTTCAATTTCATAAAATTTACGTTCCTCGATGTTGTCAATTTTAATGAGCTGCAAATAATGTGACCAGCTTAATTTAAAAGGGCTTACAGATTTCCGCAACACTGATGCGGATTTTTCATTTTCAGATTTCTGCAACGCTGATGCGGATTTGTCTACTTCCGAAATTACAAACTTGTATGTGAGATAAAATTTTCTCATTCGCTCAAGGTTATAAACCGAATATCCTTTCCCAAAATCTTTTGTAAGTCTTTGAGAAAGCTCCTTCAGAATCGATTTTCCGTATTCAGCTCGTTCTTCTCCATGTTGTTCATCTTCAACAATCAATCTGCCAACTTCAAAGTATGTGATTACAATGGTTTGATTAACTGTAGTGGCAACATGTTTTTTTGCATTGGCAAGTAATTCAGAAATCCTGCCATATAATTGATTGTTTGAATTTGTCAAGTTTGTATTATCCATACCGCTAAATTAGCAATTATCCAACTTAAAGAATTGCACTTTGGGCTTTAATTATTCACACGCCAAATGAATCCAATATTTTCAAGTTTACTCTTTTTGTCTTCGGTTATCGTTTCTTCTTTGTAATATCTTCTTTGGGTACGAACCCAAGTTGCCAGTTGTTGATTCTCTTTGAATCTTACTGGAACTTGGCAATTTCCATGTTTATCTTTATAAGCTAGCAGTTCTTCAAATCGCTCATCCCATGATTTTTGATTTTCTAAGGGTTTTGGAAATTCAAAACCGATTTCTTCGAATGCTTTGATTTTTTCATCTTCCAATTTGTCAGTCCGTTTCAAGGTTTTCTGATAATAGAGCCAACTTGAAAGAGCTTGATTTATTGGGTATTTCTTTGGGACAATAAAATCGCCATGTATTCTATGATATTCTTTTAGCATTTCCAACATCTCGTACCAGCTTGCAGAATTTTTCTTTCGTGGTTTTCTCTCTTTAGTTTTGGGTTGATGATTAACACCAATTGCCGCTAGAATATCAACTTTGTTTTTAGGTAGTTCTGAACGGTTTATCAAAATCTTTGGTGCTGATACCATTTTTTAATCTCACTTTCTTCTTCGAATTCAAATCCACCAGTTGTTTCTTTATGTTTCGCAAATTTTGAAAACATTTCAAACCAGTTTTCGGGTTTGTATTCAATGAATTCGTAACCAATATCTTCAAGTTTCTTTCTTCTTTCTGGTGTCGTTCCTTCTTTTCTTATTTTGAACAACCAGTAATATAAACCACCAAAACCTTTGTCGCTTTGTTTTACTTCAAAGTGACCAAATTCATTATGAAACTCGCTGAGTAATTTCAATTTTTGATTCCATTCATATTTTTTTGTGTCCCAAATAAAATCAAGTTCTTGAAGTAGCTTTTCCCTTTCTTCTGAAAGTCTTCCTTTCTTTTTGTTGTTTCGTTGGTCGTTAACCCAACGTCCAAATGATTTATCTTCTGAATATAATTGAGGAACAAGGCAGTGCCCATTTTCGCTTTTGAATTGTTTTAGCTTTTCATACATCAAACTCCAACGTTCCTCATCTGGGCGACCAGAAAATGCTAACGATTTTGCATCCCAGATAAATTTTAAGGTGTTTAATCGAGTAATTTTTTCTTCATTTAGTTTCCCTTTTTTAAAATCCATTCGTTGAAGTAAAACCCAATGATAAAGCGTTTCGTCTCCATCCGTTTTTTTATAATGAGAATGACCATGTTTCTTAAAAAAATCATTTAATGAATTAAATCTCAATTCCCAAGATATTGTATTTGGTTGGCGAGTAACTTCCCATTCAAATCCAAGTAATTCAAGTTTCTTAATTTGTTCTTCTGTAAGGTTTTGAGTTTTAAAATTATGCCTTTGTCTGGTTACAAAATATGACAATGATTTTTCTTCAAAAGTTTTGGGAACATTACAATTGCCGTATTTGATTTTGTAATCAAGCAATCTTAAATAGTTTTGTTCCCATGTATTTCGTTGTGGTTTCTTCGATTTCTCAATAACTTCGTCTTCATTAATAATCTTTTTTCCACGAAAGTCTGATTCGAAAGGGAAACCAATTGTTTTCAGTTTTTCAATTCGATTTTCGCTTAGTACATGACAAAAATACAACCCCTTGAAAATCAGAAAAATAGATGTTAAAAAATTAGTTTAAAACCTTGATTTTTAGTATCTTGCGTAAGATTTACGAAGTCAGAACGCAATGATAAAGAATACCAAGGTAGAGGATAAAAATACAGAATTAGTTTCAATTCTAAGCAAACAATTTGAAGGAAAAGTCAATTTAGCTCGAATAAAGTTCATTTCGATGTTTATCTGTGCATTGTGCAAGGTTCAAACAGTAGGTTTTGAAAAGCTTGCTAATGCATTTGATTCAGTTTCAGATTCAACATCTAGTTTAAGGCGTATTCAAAGATTTATTGCTGAATATTCATTGAATTCAAATTTAGTTGCACAGCTAATATTCAAACTTCTTCCTGAAAA
This sequence comes from Lentimicrobium sp. S6, assembly GCF_013166635.1. NCBI lineage: Bacteria > Pseudomonadati > Bacteroidota > Bacteroidia > Bacteroidales > Lentimicrobiaceae > Lentimicrobium > Lentimicrobium sp. S6. Next base: position 15,562 of record NZ_JABKBZ010000092.1, read on the forward strand.
AGAAAGCCTTTGTCTTAGTATTGACAGAACTAATTGGAAGTTTGGCAAAACAGACATCAACATCTTTATGCTTGGTGTTTGCTACAATGGCGTTGCTTTTCCTCTATTGTTTACCATGTTAAAGAAACGAGGAAATTCAAATTCTCAGGAACGTATTGATTTGATTAAGCGATTCGTTAAGCTCTTTGGAAGAGAATGTATAGAATCGGTATTAGCCGATAGAGAGTTTGTTGGAGATGAGTGGATAACGTTTCTTAATGACAACAAGATTCCCTATTACATACGTATTAGAAACAACTTTAAGGTTTTTATTCCTCATAAAAACAAAGAGCTAAAGGCTTCATGGCTATTCAATGCGACTGGTATAAATGAGTTTATACACTATCAAAAAATCATTAGAATTGGGACCCAACTATGTTATCTTTCGGGATGCAAATTAAAAAACAAGAAAGGAAAACCTGAGTTTCTAATCATTATCTCTTTTAACAAACCTGATCAGGCTCAGGCGTTTTACAAACAAAGATGGCAAATTGAAACTTGTTTTAAAGCCATGAAAACTAGTGGATTTGATATCGAAAAAACACACCTACAAGAAATAGATAGAATTGAAAAATTAATTCTGCTTGTGATGATTGCTTTTGTTTGGTGTTATAAGGTTGGAATTTATTTAAATCTGTTTGTAAAGCCAATTACGATTAAAAAGCATGGACGAAAAGCACAGAGTATCTTTAAATATGGATTGTGGTCTATAGCTAAATTGCTATTAAACAAAATGTCAGTTGACAAAATAGATGTCTTCAGTTTTTTGTCATGTACTTAGAACAAAGACTATCAAAAACAAATATCATCCCCGAAAGGAGAAGACTTTTTACGTTTGTTTTGTCAACATATATTACCGCCAGGATTTACCAGAATAAGGCATTATGGCTTTTTATCAAGCGCTTCTAAACGAAAATCATTGGGCATTATTCGTAGTCATCTAGGGGTATCCTCTTCATCAGAAAGCACTATATTGACTTGGCAAGAAATTGCTTTTAAAAAAATGGGGATACAGCCCGGTATTTGTAAATGCTGTGGCGGTGAAATGCTCATTATTCAAACTTTTACCAATAAGTTTAGAAACAATCATCAAAGAGCTCCTCCGGAAAACACTAAACCTTTGAAAGTAAGTATAA
>NZ_JABKBZ010000093.1:0-16732 GCF_013166635.1 Lentimicrobium sp. S6
AAAATTTGGTTTTTAGGAGGCACTGCTAAATACAGAGGAATGGAAAAAATGCACACTCAAAATCTAATGGAGGCACTTTGTTACAATTTATATCGGAGTCCTGGGATAGTTGCGTCTAATAGTAAAATTTAAGGGGAAAATGTTCAAAAACCCAAGGTGTTTAACGCTTTGAAATGCAATAAATCGATAAAAAAATGAAAAATTAGGGTCATTGAAAGAATTATGGTGTTATGCAACGGTCTTATATCCTTATTTCACATTCGCCACTAAACTAATGCCAACCCAGTTTAAACAACTCCTCCTGCTCTACAATTTTACCAACAGGATAAACACCTTTCTTGGGATTCATATAATGGGTTTTGGTATAGAACTACATACATTGCATCCAATGGTTTTTGGCTAGTTCAGGATTTTCGGCAATCATTTCTTTGGCCATCTTTCCATTACATAGGTTTAGCATATTCTTATTCACCCATAGAAGAATTAAATTAGTCCAAGAAACCAAAGAATTGTCGGCTTTTGGCTTTAACAGATAAACGAGCACTTTTTGTGCTCTTTGCTTTAATGAAATTTCTAAAAGGTTATCAAACAAATTCGTCATATTATTAGTTTTAACCACTATCATCTTTCTCTATAAACCTATTAATCAAAGAAAACCTACCAACTTTTGTTAAAACTGGCATCATTTTTTTTCTAATATTGGAGGCAAATTTAGTTTCTTCCGTAAGCATTAAAATCACATCCTGAACTACCTCAATGTTTACAGTAGAATTATCTGGTTCCTCTGGGTACATTGAAAAATCCATTGAAAACAATTTGTTTTTAGAAAACCATTTTTTGGCAGTCTTATTATTTATGTCTTTATAATGCAACAAAAAATCTCTGGCTACGACTTGGCTCGGTTTTTTTCCTGATCCAGGAAATTTGCAATTTATTTTTTCTAGCATCCTTAATCTGAATGCTTCTATTCCTTCATCTTTTATATCAATAACACCCTGCTCTACTATAAAATCAAAAAACAAAGCTGCATCCATTGCTGATTTTGATAGGGATACATTTAGAATTTTGGGCAGTTTAAAATCAGAACTCAAATTGATTCCTGATGTCATTGCAAAATCTGAAATCAGATTGTTATCTATGAATTCAGACTTGTCAAAAACTCTTGGAATAATCAAAGCCTTGGGCATTGCTTTTTCCCAAATATTAAGCAAATTATAATAATTGTAAAAAGGTATTGGCTCCAACTCTTCAAAATCGCTTTTCCGGGAAGGATATCCAGAGAGATAGGCTGTACTCCTTCGGCTCACCGCAATGAAATCCTGCCTTCTTAAGTAAACATTTATATAAATAGATGAAAAGTAGTCTGAAAACAGGTTGTATAGGCTTTCAATTTCTTCGATGCTTTCTAATAGACTAGAGAAGTGCTCCGATGATATGATTACTTTTTTAATGCCTTTATCTAAGTGGGTAACTTCTTTTTTAAAGTCCTCCAATAGCTTCTTTTTCCAAGCTCTTCGTTCTTGGGAAAACTTAGTGTTGAAGTTTTCAACTGACTCTATAGGCTTGTGTTCAGACACATGGGCCATGGCCAGTTGTTTATGATTTCTATCACCTATTGATTGTAGAAATGCAATCCCTTGTTTCTTCAGCTTTTTACGGTTGACTTGTAGAAATTCTTGAATTGAAGTAGAGCCTGTTTTTTCTGTTCCAATGTGAAGACTTAGGCTTAGTTTGCCTGTTCTTTCTTCCTTAGAACTTAATACATTGTGCTTTTGGTTTAATATTTCAAAGATATGATATAAGGCATTGGTGTTAATATATTCTGTTTCTTCAGCCGTAAGAGGTGTTAATTTTGCTGTTTTTTCTTTGACAACAAACCGAGTTTTATTTAAAATCCTTAGAACATCTCTTTCAAGTGATAAATTCAATGGGTTGAGTATTGGTGTAATTGATTGATTGCTATCAATGAAATTATCGAAATTAATACAAATAAAATTTTCTTCGCCTTGTGATATTTCTAGGCCTGATTTTATACTCTGATTCCAAACATTTACAGCCTTTGCTAATACATCACGATTCCAGGTTTTATCTTGGGAAAGGAGATTTGTTTTAATGATTTTTACTACTGAAATGATATTTCTAAATATAAATAGATACTGAAAGTTATTGAAGTTTGTTTTTAAATAGTTGAAGGCCTCTCTGGAATGTTCAATGCTAATTCCAATGAGCTCTGCTTGGTCCCATTTAGTCAAGGCTTTATTGGCTTTTTTGAGTTGACCAGAATCGGCATCATTTGCGTTTCCTTTTTGTATCTTTAGAAACCTGTTTTTAGTAAAATGCTCGGGTTTTAAACCAAAGGGTTCTGCACTCATAAGTTTATCGTATCGGTTCCTCTTTAAGATAATCTTTGAATGTGAATCAATTACTGTGTTTACTTTGGCTACGCCAGATTTGTCATTACCTGCAACGATTAAAATTATTTTATCATGCGTTTCCGGAGCATTCGATTGCTTCACTATGTTTTTTGGAGCATCAGACGAATAAAATTTATCAAATAAATAATCGTATTTTTTATAGATACTATTAAACTCTGCGGCATTCAGTTCAGTTTTTTGTTTTTTTTCTTCAGTACTTTTATTGCTATGTGGAAATGGAAATTCTTTAACGGAAAAGGGTTTGACTAATTCGGGAATAACATTTACTAGGTTTTCAAACTTTACAACTCTCAAATTGTCTGGAATTATTCCGTCAATTTCAAAAAAATCTTTTAGTTTTCCATGGTAATGAGTAAAATGGTGTAATGCAAAGGTTTTATAATCTGCTTTTGATACTTTGTACAATAAGAGATTATTGTCATTAGCAAAGAGGGCCTCTCTATATCGTTTGGTTCTCAGGTGTTTGTAATATGAAAAATCCAGGTCAATAGGGTTTCTTACCACACATATAATCAGTTTAAAATCTGATAATTTTATTCCAATTTTTTTAAAATATGACGAAGCCTCCACCAAGTTAGCATGACGTTTCCAAGAGTGATGAATCTCGTAACCTGCTTGCTTAGTGCTTTCAGTTACCTCTTCAGAAATAACATGAATAACAGGTGGTTTTAATACATTACACAAGTAGTTTGTAACTGACATTCCACCAGTTTTTCCTAAATGTATAAAAAGCACCTCATTATTATAAACCATAATTATTAATTTTAGAATCCTGTTGAAGAAGATACTTCAAATAAACTGCCTTTATTAGAGGAGTCAAATTTAGTCTCAAGTAATTCCTGTATTGCTTTCCTTGCAGCTCCAGTAGAATAATGTTTTTTTATAAGCTCCTTGCTATTTGCAGCATACTTCTCCCAAGTATCTTTGTTTGTATAGATTTCTATTGTTTTATGGGCATAGGATTCAGCATCATTGATAATCATGGCAAACTTATCAATTTCATGAACACCTTCAGCTGCAACTGAAGTAATTACAGTTGGTATTTGGTAATATAGGGATTCCAGAAGTTTACCTTTTACACCAGCCCCAAACCTTAGCGGAGAAATAGCAACTTTACTTTTCAAGTAATATTCTTTAAGTTTTTCATCAGTAACATAACCTGTTACATTTATTTCCTCACAAGCCAAGTTTTTAATTTCTTCAGTAGGGTTTGAGCCCACTATATTGAGTTTAATATTGGGTATTTGTTTTCTAATTATGGGGAAAACTTCATTACAAAACCATAAGGCGGCGTCAACATTTGGCGGATGCCCAAAGAAAGCTACGAATAAGATATCATGTCGATTGTTAAAGTTGAAATCTATTTGGGGGAGGTCTTGGTAGAAAAATACAGGTAGTGTACAAACTATTTTCTCTGGAACCAGTTCGCTTATAAGAGGAGCTTCGTAGGTGGAGAAAGGAAGGATAATATCAACAGTTTTGAAAATTTTACTTTCAATTTTCTTAAATGCTTTACTTTCCTTTTTATACTTCTTCTCTTTTGTTAAATTATACTTTTTCAAACTGCTGATGAACTGCAAATCATGACCAACATAAGCCACTTTTGCAGAGCTGTGTTTCTTTATAATCTTTAAAAACTTTTGGGCAACTTGATAGCGATGAATAAATACAAAGTCAAAATATTTGCCATTTTCTTTTAACCAGTTGGTTATGTTTTTCTGGTAATAATCTCCGTAGAGAACCTCTATACCCAGGCATTGTAGTGCATCAGTATAGGGTTGAGCTCGATATAATTCTTGTCCGAAAAACTTCACGCTATAACCCATTTCTACAAACAATTTCAGATAGCTATAGGTGCTACGAGAACCTGCATCTTGATCGAATCGGGGCACTTGATGATCAATCACAAGGATATGACTTTTCTGAATCGACCTGTCACGTCGGTGAAATGCATTTTCTCCAATCACGGCTCCTTGAGCCTGTAATGCTCGATGCCATTTTTTCAAGAACTTATGGCGGTTTACATATTGGAATTTCTTTATAGGGCCAGGTTGTTCTTCTTTTCCATTACTTAAACCTTCAAAATGGGTGATCTCAGATTTTGGTTGATAATATACTTGAAGTCCAAGTTCTCTTACTCTGTATGCCAAATCTGTGTCTTCATAATATGCAGGAGAAAACTGCTCATCGAAACCATTTAGTTGATTCCAAATCACTTTTTTTATCATCAAACTGGCTCCTGAAACGTAGTCAACTTCTTTTAAATAATTGTATTCAGACTTTTCCGCATCATCATGTTTTCCGTAGTTCCAACCACTGGCGTCATTCCATATGATTCCTCCAGCTTCCTGTAGTTTTCCATCAGGGTAGATTAATTTTGAACCCACAATGCCTACTTTCTCAAACTTTTCAAAAACAATTAATAATGAACTGAGCCATTCTGGGTGTACAATGGTATCGTTGTTTAAAAAGTGAATGTATTCTCCTTTTGCTTGTTCTGCGGCAATGTTACAAGATTTTAAAAAACCTTGATTCATTGTGTTAGTAATGAATTTCACTCCAGATAAAGCCTTCTCTAATACTTCAATATTTTCTGAAGAATGGTCATCAATAATGATGATTTCATAGCTCAGAGCTTTTGTGTTTTCTACAATAGAGCTCACACAGTTATAAGTTTCCACAAAATGGTTGTACATTGGGATAATAATGGAAACCATTGGGCTTTGAGATGGAGACACATGGATGATCTTCGTTAAGTCAGCTTCCTGTAGAAGGATGGTTTTTTCGTATTTTTGTTTGAGGATCTCAATATCTTCTTCTAATCGTTTTCCACGAAAATACCAACTAAGCCTATACCAAAAAACAGATAGTCCATCTACTTTTAGAATAACAAAACCAAGATAGATGTCGCGAATAAATGTTTTAATGATGAAAAATATGCGATTGAATATTTTAAAGAGAAATCGCAAAGGAGAGGTAATTTTCCAAGAAAAAGACTTTTTCATTTGGTTGTATTCATTGAACAACCATCGGCTTTTTTTCTTGATGCCGTCTATCTCAATTTGTTGTACCGCAATAATCTCAAGTAAGTCTTGATTAGTCTCGTTTTGAGCTAGAGGCTTATTAGTATCCTCCGAAAATTCCGAACTTACTATATTTTTTCCCTTTTGTACACTTGTCATATCAACATCTTTAATGATAAGTTTTTATGTGTTTTATACTATTTAGAGCCGCTGATGTTTTTTTGTTTTTTGCGCTCTATCTTTTTTCTTTTTCTTTCTCGTCTGTCTTCTACTTGTTTTTTATAAAGGGCCATGATTTCTTCTGGTTTTCCATCTGCACATATTTTACCATCCTCAAGTAAAATAGCTCTGTTACAAAGATCTAATACATTTTTCGCGGAGTGAGAAACATAAAAAATGGTGCGTTCCGAATTGAATAACTCTTTCATCTTTTCTATGCTTTTGGCTTTGAAATAGTCATCACCACCTGATAGTGCTTCGTCAACCAATAAAATATCTGGGTCGATAAACATTTTTACAGCTAAGGAAAGGCGGGTTCCCATTCCCTTTGAATAGGTTTTTAATGGTTGCTTAATAAACCTACCTAATTCTACAAATTCTGTGGTCTCATTTATGATTTCTTTAATTTCTTGTTTGTTATAACCCAACAGGACCAGGTAATAATATAGATTTTGTTCCCCTGTTAGTTCTTGATTGAAACCTGTACCTAGTCCCAGTAATGGAACAATGTCGCCGTTTACTGTAACTTTGCCTGAAGAGGGAGCCGATATTCCTGCAATAATTTTCAATAATGTGGATTTCCCACTTCCATTTCTTCCTACCAAACCAATTACTTCACCTTTATGGGCAGTTAGATTAATGTCTTTTAGAGCTGTAAAATCTCTAGCATTCGCTTTTCGAAGAGGAAAAAGTGCATCTTTAATTCTTGAAGATCCTTTCTCGTAGAGACGGTACTTTTTAGTGATGTTTTCAAGTATTACCTTTGGTGTGTTTTCCATAATTTCATTTTATATAACATCGTCAAAGTGAGGTTCTAATCTATTGAAAAACCATCTGCCAAAAATTAAAACAATAATCGTAAAAGACCAAAAAGCAATTAATGCATATTTATCAGTCCAAAAAGGTTCATGATATAAAAAACATGACCTATATCCATCTACAATATGGTACATAGGATTTAACTTAAGTATAAGCTTGAGATTGGGAGGAAATATAGATATATCCCAAAAAATAGGAGTTAGAAAAAACAATGCTCTCGTAAAGATACTGATAATGTATTGTAAATCTTTCACGAACAAAATTAAAGAGGAGGTTATCCATGTTAGACCAAGGAGTAGCATTGATGTTGCGAAGAAATAATACAAAAGTTGGAACCAATACCAAGAAGGATAAACGCCAAATCCTGCAAATATAAAACTAGACACGGCTAGAATAATAACATGTGTTTGTAGATTGAAAAATATGCTTACAAAAGGGAGTAGAGAAGATGAAAACTGGCCTCTTCCAACAATATATTTATTTTGCCTGATGCTTTGTGTGGCACGATTTAAGCTATTACTGAAAAAGTTGAAACCTGTCACCCCTGATAATAAAAAAACGGGAAAAGGATATTCTCCATCTTTACCTCCTCCTCGCAGATAGGTAAAAACTAAGGCTAAGATGAACATGATAGCAATGGGCTCAAGTATAGCCCATAATAAGCCAAGGTGCTTATTGGAATACATGATCTTAAACTCCCGCCTAGTTAACTCATAAATAATTATTCTATTGAGATAAATCTCCTTAAAAAGGCTTGTTTTTCCCTTGTATATTTGTTTTGTCAAAATAGTTCTGTTTTGTCTGATGTACTCATTTATTTTGTTAAAAATGATGGCCTTTTGAATGATATTAAAAAACTAAAAATTGATATGGCAATTTAATATGATCAACATAAAATTAGGAATTATAATTAAGTATAACAAAAGTAATTATACCAAAGATGAAAGTATATATTTATCTGGGTGTACTATAGCGTGAAGCCTTGATTTTCTTAAAAGCATTTGCCATTTCTTGAATTCTATTTGTATATTCCACTTTATTGATAAGGTTTTGTTCCTCTCCTAAATCATTTTGTAGGTTGTATAACTCAGCAGGTTGCCCATTTTCATACATGATTAATTTCCAATTTCCATCATATAATGCATAAGCTGTCTCCGTTTTAATTTTTCTTCTATAGGCATTTCTCACAGCAGGGTCTATATTTTTTTTCGTTGGTTTTTCAAAAACTTGAGCATTAGCTTTTTTTTCCCCATCGTATAGCGGCCCGTGTCGTGCTGTAGATTGTACCAATAGGGCAGAACGAATAGGCTCTGTATCATCTTTTCTGCCTAGCAAAATAGGAGCTAGCGAAACAGCATCTAAAACTTGATCTTTAGGAATGGGTTGACCTGATAGTTCAACAGCTGTAGCTACAATATCATGAATCCCTACTGTTTGAGTCATCGTTTTTCCTGATGCTATTTTCTCAGGCCAAGAGGTTATAAATGGAACTCGATGCCCTCCCTCATAAATATTGCCTTTCATTCCTCGTAATCCTGCAACTGCATCATGTTCAAAAAAACGTTCTCTTGGTATTCCTCCATTGTCACTAGTATATACAACCAAAGTATTTTTACGAAGATTTCGTTTTTCTAAGGCATCTAAAAGTGCACCAAGTAGAATATCGGTTTCGTATACCATATCTGTATGATGAGTCATTTTAGTAGCACCTAAGAGTGTTTTTCCTGCTAATGTTTTGGAGGGAGTATAAGGCTCATGGGCTCCATCTGTGCAGAAATGAATAAAGAATGGCTGTCCAGGGTAGTTGCTGATGTGATCATCAAGGAAATGATTGGCTTTTTCCAAGAGGATGGCACCTATTTTTGAAGCATCCCAATCTACTGCACTATCATTTACAATGTCTGAAGTGCATATTCCATTTTCGAAAAAAGCGAATGGTTTAGCTTGGTGCCCTCTAGGAATTAAATAGGAATAATCGAAGCCCCATTCTATTGGAGCAGGTGTTTCTCCTGGTTTTATTCCCCAATAACCTCCAGTCCCCGATTTTCCAAACATAGCACTTCGATAACCAGCAGGTTCTAACAACTGAGCTATGGTTTTTTGACCCGGTTTCAATTGAGAGGGAACGTTAAATCCCCAAGTTCCTCCTATATTCCGGCCCCTCCATGGGTAATTTCCAGTGAGCATGGAGTATCGTGTTGGCGCACATAAGGATACTGGAGCATGTGCCTGTGTAAAGCGAATCCCTTCAACAGCGAGTCGATCAATATTGGGTGTTGGAATTTTACTGTTAGGGTTGTAGCAACCTGGGTCTCCCCATCCCACATCATCAGTAAATACAATGAGTATATTAGGAGGCGGTTCTTTAGTGTCAGAAGGAAAATCAAAGAAGAAAATGCTGACTCCTATTAAAAAGCATATACTAACAAATGTTAGAATGAATTTGGGGGAATATTTTTTCTTCATATTAAATCAAATACATAATGCGTAAATTATAACTTGATATCCGGTAAAATTAGTTTAATTTTAACAAAGTTAATATTATAAACACATTAGATTCTTATATCTGGAATATTATGGTTGTCTAATCAAAAGTATATTTAAAAAGATGAATTTGAAAATGTGTTTTGTAAATACATAAGATGCATGTGTTATAATTAAATGATAAACAGCCATATCAGGTGTTTAAAATAAGAAGTCAATAAAAGCGAAATGGTATGAAAGGAAAATCCAATTTTGTAATCATTGCACATCCCAGATGTGGCGCACATTTATTGATGTCGCTACTCAATTCTCATCCAAAGATTCATTGTGAAGGAGAGGTGTTTAACAAACTCAACTCTGAAGAATGTGATATGCATTTTCAGGAGAAATATTTGAGTGATGGTTCAATATCAAATACTGTTGATGGTTTTAAGATGCCTTATGTTTTCCGAAATTCAAGTAAAAATAACATTTGGAATGAAGTTAATCGTAATACTCATTTTAAGGTGATTCATTTAAGCAGAGCAAATTTGCTGAGGGCCTATGTATCTAATGAAATAGCAATAAAAACAAAATATTGGTTTGGTAATGAAACCAGTCATGTGAATTTAGAAGACAAAAAATGTGTACTAGATACAAAAGATTGCCTCAGGTGGATAAATAATTCATTAAGAAACCAAAAAAAGATAGAGTATGAATTTCGCTATCATCAATCATTAACCTTGACATATGAAAACCTATTGTTGAACAAAGATAAAACTGGTGAAGTACTAGGGTTTTTGGGCGTTGATCCTTCAGTGAAGATAAGTTCTCAATTCAAAAAACAAAATAAAGAATCATTGAGTGATTTAATTAAAAATTATGAAGAGTTTAAAAAAGGGATTCTAAATTCTACCGGGACTGAATTTTTAGATGAAAAGCAAGAATTGGAGTTTTTATCATAAATCAAAGTTTTGATTGGTTAATCCTAAATAGATGTTGTAAATAATCGGAACCATAGTAATTAGTTTAGTGGTAAAGAATATGAAGAAAAAGAATTTTGTAATTATTGCACATCCAAGAAGTGGGTCAAACTTATTGGTTTCTCTATTGCGTTCCCATCCTGAGATAAATTGCAAGGGTGAGCTTTTTAATAGAATCAATTTGGTTGAATGTGATAAATTGTTTCAAGATTATCAAAGGATTGATTCAGTACTGATTAAGACAAAGGGTTTTAAAATGCCTTTTTCATTTCGAAGTTCGAATAAGAATAATATTTGGGAAAAGGTTAAAAGTGATGAAAGTTTCAAAATCATTCATTTGAGTCGATCTAATCTGTTAAGGGCTTATGTGTCAATGAAAATAGCCAGTAAGACGAAATCATGGTTCGGTAATAAGGACAACAACAAAAGTGTAGTTGATAAACAATGTATTCTTGATGCTCAGGAATGTGTGAGTTGGATAAACAATACAACCCGTAGGCAAAAAAAGATTGAATATGATTTCCGTTATCACCATTCATATGCATTAACATATGAGAACCTGATGTTGAATAAAAACACAATCAAGGACCTTCTTCATTTTCTAGATGTAGATACTCATGTTGATTTGTCTACTAAGCTCGAAAAACAAAATAAAGAACCAATCAGTAAGTTGATTATCAATTATGAGGAATTTCGAAATGGAATACAAAATTCTGTTTGGTCTGATTTCTTAGGGGAGGATCAGGATTTAGAGTTTAAGTAATAGTTTTTCTCAGGGATAGAGTCTATGAGCAGATCAGAACTTTTTAAATAGTTTTTTTATGTGTTTTTGCTCAGGACTATAACTGTGTGGAGTAGATAAAACGGTGTCTATTGTGTTTGGTTTATAGGGTGCTCCAAGAAAGTCAAACAATCCTTTTAGCTTTTCTCCCTTTGATATTACATCGCTATAATCTATCTGGAAACAATAATTATGTTTATCCGAATAGGCTTTGAATTGGGTTTCTAAATGACTTAACTCTTCAATTACTTGTTCTGGTTTTTTGTCTCTCCACCATGCGCTATTGGATACATCTTTTAGATTCCGGGTATTAAAGATAAAGGCTGTTTTTGGAAATAATTGGGTCAAAAAATCCAAATAGGTTTCAAATTCATCACCAACTTTATCATATCTAATTTCTTTAAATCCTAAACAAAGCTCCTGAGAGGAACTAGCACTTTCTGCTAGTAATATGGTTTTTGCTAACTCTTGATACTGTGATAATAATAGATTTTCATTAATAAAACTAATTCCAAACCATGGCTGATTTGGTAGGACAGCAGTTTTATGACTGTTCTTCAGCTGAAGAAGTTTTTTATAGGTTTGATAGAGGTCAAAGAAAATATTCTCATTTTCGCCACGAATGATTACACCATCTATTGTATTTAGTATTCCTTGCAAAAGCGTTGAACCACTTCGACCATAGGTAATAATTAAAATATGTTGATATTTTAGGTTATGTGAATCCTTGTTGTCATGTTTTTGATTAAAAATATCTACATATTTTTCTCCTCCTAATAATTCTATTCTTGAAAGCGCTTCTTGTTGAGCTTCTTTGCTTTGCCCTAATTCAATTAGGACTCTTTGTTTTTTCTGATGCCATAAGGGACGAACTTTCTCAGGAAATTGCTTAAAACAAACTTGCCAATAATCGTATGCCTGTTGCCATTGCTGAGTTTTTTGAGATAGCATAGCCAATTCCACAAAGCTTGCTTCGCTTTCAGGATATTTCTTGGAGCAAGTTTTAAGGAGGTTTTCAGCATCTTTAAAATTGCTTTTTTTAATATTTGCTTCTGCCAAATGAAGAAACCAAAACTCTTTTACCTTATTTGGGAATTTTTCAAGGCAGCTTTGATAATATTTAATGCAGTTATCCCAATCTTGTTGCTTTTTTGCCACTCTGGCCAAACCGATATATGGGACATGAGACTCTGGGTGTACTTGCATCATCTTTGTAAATAATGCCTCTGCACCTGATAAATGCCCCTCCTCTATAAGTTGATTCCCTTTATTCGAATAATACCATTCAGGTTGATTTTTGGATTTGCCAAGAACTTGTACAAGTATATTCGTAAGCCTTTGTTTAATGAGGCTCAGCTTGTGAAAGATTAGGTTGTTAGAATTCATTTGTTTAAACTTTAATTCCTTATTTATCTTGGTATTGAGTTGGTCGTTTGTTAGAATGTGGGAAAGGCTTTTGAGGTATTGGTACTCCTAGGAAAGGACATAAGGTTTCCCATCCATCGCCCTCACAAATATTAAAGGTTAAGATTTTGTCTTTTGGTTTGTCTGAGAAAAAGTGCCTCACTCGTTTATTAAAATGGTCAAATGCTTCCTCCCAATTAGAGTATTGTGCATATAAATTGAATTCGGCAGCATAGGCTTCTCCCGTAAAACGTAAAGCATTGGGTGTTTTGGATAATTCATTTGGTGAGGATATGTTTCTGCTATTATGATAATGAGCTCTAATAGAGCGTCCCCAAGTTTCTTTTGTGCGAGTAGTGAAAATGAATTTAGCATTTGGAAACTGATGGTATAATTTCTCAAACTGATAACTAACGGTGATGTCTGTAAAAGCGTCTGATAGCAGAAAATCTTCATCTGCGATGAGTTTCTGGGTATGTGGGTTGAGCCAGTGAACAGATTGATACCCAAGTGTGTTTAACGCTTTGGTAAGCGATTCGGTTGCAGTTCTGCTTAAGCCTATTCCAAATATTTTAATGGCATTATAATCAGGGTAATTGGGGGATTTAATCTTCTCAGTCATAGCTTTAAGTTTAGCTAAGGATGAGGAAATATCTTCTGTGTTTTCTATGCTTTCAGCGGTCTGAACAAATTCATTAAGATTGTTTAAGGCAAGAAGTAATTCAGCTTTAAGTAGGCAAAAATTTGATTTTCCAATAGGATGATTCTCGATGGTATCATTAATTATAGAAAGTAATTGTTGCAAGAGCTTAGCTTTTTCACTCCCTGAAAAGGCAAACTGAATACCCATGAGGAGTTTCTTACCAGCTAAATAAGAGGGGAGGATTTGGTCTTTTATACGATTGATAATGGTTGATATTCGTTCTTGGTAGGATATTAAATCACCTTTCATAGAAAGCAACTTAGCACGAGTTAGTTCTGCTTCCAAATGATTTGGGGAAATGGACAGTAATTCTTCTAATCTTTTTACTTTAAGGTCAACGTTTCTTTGCTTTTGAGCTATTTTAACTAAATACTCATATGCTTGGATTTTTTCTTCAATATCTGGATCTACTTGTAGTAAAATGGCTTCCGCTTTCTCGAATTGTTTCTTTCGAAAGAGTTCTATTCCTTTTTTTAATTCTTCTTGCATTTGTGTTACATTAATGAGTATTTCTGTTAAAAAGAATATCCAAAAACCTGAATGTCTTTTTGGTATAATTCTTCAATCATCCTTTTCGATTTATCAGAATAATATCTTTGATATTCAGTTCTATGTTTCGTACTATTCTTTTTTGAGATATTATTGAGTGGTAAATTCAACTTAGTAAACACATAGCGTAAATCGTCTTCAAAATTTTCAAATCGTCCAATGAAGTCTACCTCATTCAAATCGATAAGTTTGTTTTGTCTTCTAAAGTGTGAATTCCAAGTGTCTAAATCAAATTGTGAACAATAGTTTACGAAATTGTCAAAATTCTTCATTTCTGCATATTGATCAGGGTCCAGGTTTAAAGCATTTTTTTTAATAACCTTGTTTAGCCATCCTGAAACAAATCGATCCCATGGGTTACGCACAAAGCCAAATTTAAAATAATCTTTATAATCCATAGGTGAATAATGACACTTATATGGAGCGTCAGCTGTAAGTTTAATATTACTTTCTTTTATGGCAGAGAAGGTAGTTCTAGTGGCCACTTTGGCATTCCTAAACCAAATAAATTTAGGCTCGTCGCAAATGCTAATATTATATCTATATGCAGAAGGAACTGAGCTGTTTTCATCCCAAAAATTTCTCCAATTCCTTTGGGTTTGTTTGCTTTCTTTGGTCAAATCTTCTGACCAAACTTTATCTTTTATATTCCGTGTTTCAATTTTCGGTGTTGTTTTCAAAATCTTCAGAGGTTTTAATTAGGCCGAGTTTTACCAATTGTTGGCTTGATTGATAGTATACAGCCTTTTTACTTATATTGTCATTTTCAGTTTTAAGGTTATCCATGGACTTTAAATAACCCCAATGACGCCTTTTGCATTGTGGCATCCTAGTATTATCAGTAAGATCATTGGCAAATGTTTTTTTAAAGTCTCCGGCAAGTTTATAATGTAATAGTACCCCACTTACATCCGTTAAAATAGCAGGGGAAACCCTATGACTACTCATCAGGAATTTTATTCCTTTACCTCCTCTAATAATTGGTGTTTTGGTTTGGTTCTCATGGATTTCTAATTTATCTCTAACTCCACCAGCGGTGTATTTATAGGGGCAGTATGTACTATTTATCCAAAGGTATTCATTATCAAAAACAGGATAATCCTCTTGGAATCCAAAGTAATCATTACCTTTTGAAACGGATTTAAAATCAGGATTATACATATCTAACATGAATGCATACATAGCTTCATGACCTTTTTTTGCCATATAATTAGTTAAGTCTTTTAAGCTTTGGTTTTCTATATCGGGGAATATCATAGCTTCATCAACATCAACATAAATACACCAACAATCATCACCATATTCCTCAACTAACCAATTCACCCATTGCATGCCTGAATAGGATTTCGCATAATTTTGGTCAGTCCAAAATAAAAACACATCATCTTGTTGCATAAGATATTCCGTAGTGCCATCCGTGGAGTTGTTGTCCACGAAGAGAAAGCAATCAACACCAAGCTCTCTATAGTATTTCAAAAACCAAGGTAATCGCCATCGTTCGTTTCTAACAGCGGTATATATTATTATGGACTCCTTTTCTATTTCTATGGAATGATTTGACTTGAATTTTAACACATCTGGGCCCGGAAATTGTATATGTGGCAAATAATGCCATTGTTGCAACTCTTTCCAAACTTGTTTAGCTCCTTGCTCATCACCTTGAATATGGCAGGCCCATGCTCGCAACTCCATTATTCTTAGTTCTTTGGATTGCGGTAGTTTGGCAAGTATCTTTAATGCATCTTCGTTTCTGCCCAATAGGATGGATATTTCAATTTGCCTCACTATCAAACGCTCGTCAGTGGTTTCATCAACGCCTAAATTTTCTAGAATTTTTAATGATTGATGAAGGTATGACTTATCATTTGTTGAGCGAAATAGATTTCCCAGAAAACCAATGTTTCTTAAAGCTACTCCTATGTCCTTAGGATACCTATTACGTAGCTTCTCAATCTCATCTAATGCTTTGTCAATTTCTAGTTTTTCCCAAAAAATGACAGCTTGCATAATGAGGTAAGCAGAATCAGACCTTTCTGTTTTGTATTTGTCGAAAATAGCTTGGGCTTCATCATATTCAAGTGTGTCGATTAATGCGTGTAAATGCATTTTTACAAACTCATCATTACCTGGGAATTTCTGGATTAACTCCTCTGATCTTTTCACTGCAACCTCATATTGTCTTGATGTTCTAGCAGTCCAAAATAATGCACTTAGTATGTCACGGTCGTTTGGTTTTTTAGCTTTAACATATTGAAAACATTCTTCAGCTTCTTCAAACCGATGTGCTTTTCTCAATAAAACACCGTATCTCATTCTTATTTTGTCCTGATCGGGATATTTATCAAGAAGCTTCTCTATTTGGAGCATTTCGTCCTTAATCCCTTTAGTTTTCTGTGCAACCTGTGCTAAGCCGATATGTCCCCATTCATCATTGGGATTTGAATTTTGAAGAGTAATAAAAAGCGTAGTAGCTTCTTCATAGCGGCCTGTCTCAAGTAGTGCAAATGCCCTTTTTACAAGCCACCAAGACTCTGGAACACCTTTGTTCTTGGCAAAACACAAATCCCAATACTTTAATGCTTCTTCCCAATTCTCTTGACTTTGAGCTACCATAGCCAACCCTGAAAGCCCTATAACTGAATCAGTTTTTTTTCGCAACAATAATTGGTAAATAGAATGAGCAAGTTCATTTTTACCCACACTTAGATAACAACTTCCTAGCAAAGAGTATATTCTTTCAGATTGGTTTGAATCTAATTCTATACCTCGTTGCAAATTTATGGTTGCTAAATTCAAATTATTCTTTACCTTATAGAATAACCCTTTTAAAATATAATGCTTTGCTTTGATTTTCCCCATTGGTTGTTCTTGGCTTAATAGTAAACACTAGTGCCATATATTTTGAAGACACACTTAATTTATCTTATCTACGATACTGCTTATCTTGTCCACTAAATTAAAAATATTATTAATACAAAATAAGCATCAAATAATTCTCTCAGTAACTTTCCTAAATATTTTGAACACTTGTTTTCGTCACTTTTTCGGGACACCCACTTAACTATTAGATATTCAATACCACTAGTGTCCACTTAAAACAAATTGATTTTCAATTGGTTACTATCTGAATCTTTGAGATTATTGTTATCTATATTTGTAAAGAGCTCATTTATAGGTGCTTTATCTAATAGTGACACTCCCAAAATTTGTAGAATTTCGTAGGTTAAACGCTCCAATTTTAGCTCTTCACCTGCAATTGCAACTAAACAATATGTTATTATTGCCGTGTAAATCTGGATACGAACAGCATTTTCTGTGGTACCCCAAAATGATTTAACTTTTAAATGTTGTTT
>NZ_JABKBZ010000094.1:0-16332 GCF_013166635.1 Lentimicrobium sp. S6
TGCGGAATCTTTCAATGCTAAAATAAAGCTTTTTAGATCTAACCTCAGAGGCGTTACGGATGTATCGTTTTTCCTCTTTAGATTATCAAAGCTTTTTTCGTAGTCCCCATAAAAATTAACTTGACCCAATATTTTCCATCCCCAAAAGCTCTGAATTGCAAATTTCTTTTCCATTTATGGCGTCAATTACTAATAACCCAGTTTTTTCACTGTCAAAATAAATGTATGGGGTGTTAGGTAGTATTTCAAAGGATCCATAATCAAAACTTTTCTTCCAGATTTGTTCTCCAGTTTTTGGGTTAAAAGCAATGGTTTCTTCATTTTCTGTTCCGCAAATTAGATTTCCATTTGGCGTGAATTTATTCCAACGAATACTGGAGTTGGCTTTTGCTTCCCAAGTGGCATCCATTTGGGCGAAAATAGTTGTGCTGAGCATGATGAATGCCACAATAATTAAGGTTGTTTTTTTCATTTAATTTTTTGTTTATATGTTTACTTGTTTGCAAGGGCGCAAGTTAGTTTATAGATAAAAAATAGAAAAGAAATCAGTTAGATTTTTGTTAACAAAGAAGGGAAGTTGGTTGAAAAACGACAAAAAGTGTATTGCTTAATTTGGGGGGGCGATACTGTCTTTTATTAAATTGGTATAATGTTGGTAACGCTCATAAATTTCATTGACATATTTATACGGCTCAGAGCCTCTGCAGTACCCATAATAAACTACCGTATCTTGATAGTATTTGGGATTTGATTTATTGAGTAAATAATAGTCAACATTATTGTTCCATTTTTCGGGGTCTTTATTGTATTTTTTAGCCAATCGTTGTGCATCTAACACATGTGCCAAACCAGCATTATAGGAAGCCATAACGAACTTCTTCCTTTCATTACTGTCGGGTACTAAAGGCTCTAGTTGACGATCAATTAGTTTGATGTATTTTGCCCCAGCTTCAATTTGAGTAGAGGGTGCCGAGGAATCTGAAACACCATATTGTTCAGCTGTTTGTGGCATCATTTGCATGAGGCCAAAAGCACCACTCCATGATTCTGCATTTGGGTCGAATTTTGATTCTTGATATATTAAACTGGCTAATAGTCTCCAATCCCAATTGATATCTTCACTATACTTTTTGATGAGCTCATCATAGGGTGAAATCTTTCCTCCTTGGTTGCTGTTATACTCACTTTTTGCCATCATTGTGGTACGAGAATTCTTAAAGTATTTATTGTAGACGTAATAGAATTCTTTAGACTTTTTATATTCCTTTAGCCATTGATTTATTTCAAGCAGTAATGAATCGGAACCAAGAGGAAGGGCCCATGCTAAATTTTGGCTATATGCTCCTAGCATTGTTTCAATATCAATATTTTTATGGTACTTTTTGTTAATAGCGCCCACATGACTGTCACAAACTGTATATTTTATTTCACCATTCTCTACTTTCTCGATTAACTCATCCACTGAAAGGTCATCTTCAATGATAAGGATATCTCCTCCGGTTTCTATGTTGATGTGGTTGAGCCTATTGTAAAATACGGATCCCTTTTGAATATGTACTGTTTTTCCTTGTAAATCAATGGCATCTCTTAGGAGGTGAGATTCAATTTCATCCCAAGTTTGCATCTTTCGCCAATTATCAGGCATTTTTTGAACCAATACCTGCCTAGATTGATAAATGGGTTCGGTAAAGAGCATGCTTTTTCTGCGTTTGGCTGTTATAGCTAAATCCATGGCTAATAAATCACATTTCTTTAGCTTAATATCTAATAATGCTTCGTTGAGATCATTTCTAACCGAGATTTCTAATTTCACCCCTAAATAATCAGCAAAAGAGTTTAGTAATTCAAATTGAAAACCCATTGGTGTTCCCTTATAAATAAAGTAACCATGGCTGTTATAATCAGTGCTAACAACGATTTTTCCTTTCTCTTGTATTTTCTTTAAATGGTTTTTCTTAACATGAGAACTAGGTGTTTTGGGCTCCTTTTTTGCTACAATCGGGGATTCACAAGCCGTAAACTGACTTAGTAGAAGCGTGAATATGAAAAATTTAAATAGTCCCCTGAGCATTGAATAATGAAATTGTTTGAGTTGACTAAAATAGGTATTTTTATTTACTTTTCATTCTTTATTCCTAGAGATAGGAGGGTGTTTAATATACTTATGCCGAAAGCAACAGTAAATACTAGTTGAATCGCTTCAGATTTTATAAGAAAGTAGCTTAGGTTTTGATGGGAGAAAAACTCAAAGGAAACTTGAAAAAATAAGCCAAATAATAAAACACCCATCAGTTTACCTATACTTTTACTAATAGAAATGCTTGCAGACCCCATTCCATGTTTCCCCTGTGGAAGACTTTTCATGCCTATTTGTGTAGTAGCAGGATAATAGAAACCCATAGCTAAACCTAGTATAACCATTGAAACAATAATGAATATCATACTAGAATCGGTATTCCAAAAACTGAACATCAGCATGGATATGCTTAATAGAATATTCCCAAGAATGACCATGTTTCTGGTGCTGAAATAGTTCCTAAAAAGATGACTGAAGTATGATAATACCAGCATTACACTCGGGGAAACCATCATTAAAATTCCTGAAGTGCTAGGATTCAAAAATCTAGTTTCTTCAAAATAGAAAGGCCTGAGAAATCGACTTCCTATATTCACTAAAAAGAAGAGGAGGAAACCTAAATTGGCTTGTCGAAAGTTGATGGTTTTAAATAGTTTTAAATCCAGAACTGGCGTGCTGCTTGTTTTTTCTTGTTTGATAAATAGAATCAGGAATAAAAGACTAGCAGAAGCGGAACCCAATTTACTTAGTACATTGACACTGGAAGATGTAACAAGGTTAAAGAATAAGATAAAGAAACCTAAAAATAAAAAACTATAAATACCACCGAGTATATCAACTTTGTTTGGGTCTATCTTTGGATTTTCGATTTTGATTTGATATGCAAAGAGGATTCCGATTATTGACAAAGGGAGGTTAATTAGAAAAACTGTCTGCCAACCAAAAGAGTGGATAAGTAGACCTCCTATTAATGGCCCTAAACTAATTCCTAATCCACAACTCATCATCCATCTTCCATATTCTTTTTGCTGTTTTGATGCTGCTACAAGTTGTTTGATTAATGCAGGACCACTCACATATAAAGCAGCCTCCGCTATCCCTTGAATAAAGCGAATGGGAATGAGCCAGTAAAAGTTTGAAATTTGAGAGGTGATTGTGGTGGTGATGCCGAATAATAAAAAAGCAGTCGTTAGAATCGTTTTCGAATTTTGGGATTCAATAAACTTTCCCATGATTAAAGCAGTTCCAGTAGCAGTTAACATGCTCGACATTAGAATTAATGAAACTGTGGTGACTGAAATATCGAAGTATTCTTTAATGGTAGGCAAGGCAATATTAATAGCAGAAAGGTCCATTAATACCATTAATGCTGCAATGTTGATTGAAATAATCAGAAAAGTCTGATTTTTCATACCTTAGGTTTTGCGTTCGTATAAATTAATTTTATTTCAGTTTTCAAAGTTATCAGCTTCGTTTAAATCTAATATAGGCATAATACTGATTTCATTTATTTTCTCAGTGGATTCTTTAAAATTTGGTAGTTTTGAAAAAAATACTTAAATTTATAGAGCAGAATTAGTTCTCACTTTTATGATTTTAAAAAACAAAAAATGAATAAAAATAACTTTTGTGTAATCATGGCAGGTGGTATTGGAAGCCGCTTCTGGCCAATGAGTCGCACTACTACCCCCAAGCAATTTATTGATGTATTAGGAACTGGAGAAACATTAATTCAACAAACTGTTAATCGTTTCAGGAAAGTTTGTCCTATCGAAAATATATATGTAGTCACCAATGATTTGTACAGGGAAATGGTAAAAGAACAAATTCCAGATATGGAATATGACCAAATTCTTTGTGAGCCTGCTAGAAGAAATACAGCGCCTTGCATTGCTTATGCAAATTATAAGATACAATCTATAAATCCTAATGCAAATATTGTTGTAGCGCCATCTGATCATATTATTTTAAAAGAGGATGTTTTTGTTGAAGTCATTAAGTCTGCATTAGAGGCTACAGCCAATAATGATTGGTTGATTACATTAGGAATTGAACCAAGCAGACCTGATACCGGCTATGGTTATATTCAGTTCGACAAGAACTTAAAAGACGATCGTGATGGGCGTATCCATAAGGTTAAAACCTTTACAGAAAAGCCAAAGTTAGAATTAGCTAAGGAGTTTTTGAAAAGTGGAGATTTCCTATGGAATGCAGGAATATTTGTTTGGTCATTAAAGAGTATCCAAAAGGCTTTTGATACCCATTTAGCCGATGTGAGTAATATCTTTAAAGAAGGTATGGGAATGTATAATACAGAACGTGAAGAGTTGTTTATTGAAAACGCCTATTCTATTTGTAAAAACATTTCTATTGACTACGGAGTAATGGAAAGTGCCGAAAATGTATATGTTCTGAGTTCTGATTTTGGATGGTCCGATTTAGGCACATGGGGTTCTTTGTATGCCATCAGAGATAAGGATGAGAATGAAAACACCATACTCGGTAAGAATGTGATGACCTATGATACTAAAAATAGCATTGTAAATGTAAAAGGAAATAGGTTGGTCGTTTTGCAAGGTCTCGATGATTACATTGTGGTTGATGAAGATAATATCCTGTTAGTTTGCAAGAAAACAGATGAACAAAGCATCAAAACCATTGTGAATGATGTGAAGGCTACTAAGGGCGATAAATTTGTTTAAACATAAAATAGTTGTATTAAAAGGCTCTGATCTCGAAAAAATCAGAGCTTTTTTTGTGCTATTAAAAAGGTTGGAAAATATAGGTTTATCTCACATATTTCAGTTGCAAAACCCCATTAGTATAATGTTTGCTTTCCACCAAATTCAGTTTTTTTTCTTTGATAACTCCATGGAAGAGTTTGACCCCATGCCCTAACATAATGGGGATTATATTTAATATAATTTCATCAATAAGGTTATAATTGATAAGGATTTGATTCACCTGTCCTCCTCCAACAAGAAAGATATCTTTGCCATTTTGTCTTTTCAACCTGTTTACAAAAGAGGCAATGTCTTCTTCGATAAATTCTATATCGTTATTCCCCTTTAAACCTTGCTGACGAGTAAAAACATAATTCTTTTTGTCTGGGTAGGGGAATGGTTTATTGAAGCCTTTAATGATTTTATAGGTAGTATGACCCATGATAGTGGTGTCTATAGAATTATAAAAATCTTGACGGCCATAGTCTTCTCCTTCAATTATATATTCTGGTAAATCTAACCAGCTTACATCGCCATTGGCTCGAGCGATATAATGGTCGAAGCTAGTAGTGATATATAGTTTAAGTTTTCTCAAAATATCCTAATGAGTTTTTGTCATGTCTTCGTCTACAGCAAGAATGAAATCAGCAAGATTTAAATTTCCCTCTTCTAGTTTTTCAATTTCAGACTGTTCTACACTTGCAATAGTCACAATTTTTAAATTAGGATTGGCTTGCTTGAGATACCATACTATTCCTTCAAAATTATTACTATGAAAGGTCCCATGATAATGAAGGAATTGCTGACCTTCTTTTAGGTTTTTTAAGATAAAATGAGCCATAGTAGCGTCTTTAATGGCTTGTGCTTTAGGGAGGTTTTCATTGGCGTGACCCATATCTTTCATCATTTCCATCATTTCTTTGTAAGCAGGTAATTCAGCATCATAAACAATAGGGATTTCTGCTAGAAATACTTTTGAAGCTTCTGGTAATTCCTCCAAAGCTTCAAATCCTTTTTTATGAACGATACTGGCATATCTTCTAGGGACATTTGTAGCTATAAAGTCTAAATTATTTGTTTTGGCAAATTCTAATAATGGTTTGTAATCAGTTTTGTAATTTGGCCATAATCTAGCATCTGCTTCAAACTTTTTTGCTGCAAAAAAGTCTGCAAAATATTCGTCAATAATAATTTGGTTATCCGATTCGAACATCTCTGCTCCAAGAACTAAGCTTTCTCCATTTACATCAAAAAGATCTTTTGTTAATTCAAGTTGCAGCCAATGGCATATCGGGTTGTTGTGTAATTCTCCAAACATTACAATGTCAGCATCCTCTATGGATTTTATCATCTTTTGATATTTGATGGTTTTACCGTCTTTTTTGAAAATTTGATAGGAGGGTTTATCCGTTTTGAATGCAATAGATAGTATTACTAGTGGGATAATAAATAATAGAAATCGTTTCATATAGGTTTTGTTTTTAGCAAATGTAAGGTATTTTTTTATTTTAAATTTCTAGTTTCAATCCAATGCTTTGCCGAAAAAATTAAAAAATAATCCTGCATATATTTCATTAATAATTAAAGTACTATTTTTCACATATTGACGTTATATTTTATATGGTGTAATATCTTCAATATATCTTTTGATTTATTGTTTAAAAAAACCGAGTTTTGTACAAAATTAAATCTATGCGCAGTACTTTTACATTATTCCTAAGTAGTTTACTCTTGCTATCACAAATTGCTGTAGCACAAAATAAATCACATGCATTTGAGATATCAAAGAATTTAGATATTTATGCTACACTTATAAAGGAGCTTAACAATAATTATGTTGAAGAAATAAATCCCGGAGAGCTGAATACCATTGCATTGGATGCTATGTTGTCATCTCTAGATCCTTATACTATTTATATTCCGGAAAGTAAAATTGAGGATATGAAATTCTTAACCACCGGAGAATATGGTGGAATAGGAGTCAGTGTAATTAAACGAGATGATAAAGTTATAATAGCATCATTAGAAGGTAATTCTCCAGCTGTAGAATCTGGTTTGTTGGCTGGTGATGAGGTTATAAGTATCGATGGTCAAGATCTATCCGAATTAACAGATGAAGAAATTAGCCTATTATTAAAGGGGCAGCCTGGAACACCAACTCAAATTGTTCTTAAACGATGGGGAATTACAGAATTTATTATAAAAGAAGTGCTCAGAAGGAATTTAAATGTAGATAATATCCCTTTTTATGGAATGTTGGATTCAGCTTATGCGTATATTAATTTAACCTCTTTTACTAAAGATGCGGCATCAAAATCGGCCAAAGCATTTTTGGAATTAAAAAAGAATAATCCGCAGGGATTAATTTTCGATTTAAGAGGAAATGGAGGAGGCTTGATAGGAGAGGCTGTTGATATTTTGAATATTTTCATCGATAATGGTCAAGAAGTGGTTAGAACAAAAGGTAGATTAAGAGAGAAAAACTATATCTACAAAACACGTAAATCAGCCATTGATTTGGAAATGCCAGTCGTATTCTTAGTGGATAGAAACTCAGCCTCAGCTTCAGAGATTGTAAGTGGAGCCATTCAAGATTTAGATAGAGGGGTTATTCTTGGGGAAAGAACCTATGGAAAAGGCTTGGTTCAGAGTGTATTGCCCTTAAGCTTTAATTCTCAATTTAAAGTTACTATTGCTAAGTACTATATTCCTAGTGGTAGATGTATTCAGGCCATTGATTACTCTCATAAGGATAAAAATGGAGATGCAATCCTTGTAAATGATTCTTTGTTGGAAGCCTTCAAAACAAAAAATGGGCGCACTGTTTATGATGGTCGCGGCATTAAGCCTGATGTTATCTTGTCACCTAAAGACTTTAGTGATATCTCTGAGGCTTTAATTGATAAATTTCTAATATTTGACTTTTGCACCGAATATAGACTAAGCCATGATAGTATTGCAGCAGCTGATGAATTTGAGATTTCTGAGGTGATTTGGAATGATTTCTTGACTTTTCTTAAAGGTAAGGATATATCATATAAGTCAGCGTTGGAATTGCAGTTGGACAAGATAAAAAAGCAAATTGTTGCTGATAGTTTGTATGATGGCTTGGAGGAGATTTGTGAACAGATTCAACAAAAAATAGATGCTAAAAAGGAAAACGAGATAGAAGAGCATAAAGATGAAATAATCAGAATTCTTAAAACAGATTTAGTGAGTCGCTATTATTATACAAAAGGTGTTATTGTAGCCAACCTCTATGAGGATAGAGCAATCGCAAAAGCTATATCGCTAATTTCAAACATCGAAGAATATAATAAGATTCTAAAAATAGACGCCAACAAATAATATGGGTTTTCAAAAGGGTTTAATTAGTGATACGTTATATGAGAAGCTATTGTTCTGGGCTTTAGCATTAATGGTAGTTAGTATCCCTTCGTCTCGTGTATTGATGAGTATGTCGCAAATGGCTTTCGGAGTTCTATGGTTAGCTCATGGTCAATACAGAAAGAAATGGAGCGCCTTTATAAATAATAGAGTCGCTGTAT
This sequence comes from Lentimicrobium sp. S6, assembly GCF_013166635.1. NCBI lineage: Bacteria > Pseudomonadati > Bacteroidota > Bacteroidia > Bacteroidales > Lentimicrobiaceae > Lentimicrobium > Lentimicrobium sp. S6. The sequence continues at coordinate 8,349 of NZ_JABKBZ010000094.1, forward strand.
TAATGGTTTCTCTTTTTGTTATCCACTTCATTGGGGTATTCTACTCTACGGATATAGATTACGCTCTGAAAGACCTACGGACCAAAGTTCCTATCCTTATTATTCCATTTATGTTTAGTGCTTTCCCGAAAATCAATTCTGAAAAACTTTATACGCTTTTAAAGCTATTTATAGGCTCTGTGATTATGATATCACTTTATGTGTTTGTAGAACATTATAATTCTCAGGAAGTGATAAGAGACTTGATAAGTAGAGAAGTTTTTTCCCATATTCGTTTTAGTCTTAATTTGAATTTGGCCTTATTTTTTATTGTCATTCTGCTTTGGAAGCAAAAATTGGGTTTTATGGGTAAGATATCTGCTATAGTTGTATTTGGATGGTTGTTTTTTTTCCTATTAAAACTAGAAGCATTTACTGGTATCGTTGTATTTGCTGTATTATTGCTTGGAATGTTCATGTTTGTTGCAATTAAGGTAAAAAAAATCATTATTAAAATTTTATTGTGGTCAATTGTATTTTTCTTACCTCTGTTTATTGGATTTTATTTACTTGACTTTTATGAAAAGAATACAAAGCTTGAGGAACTAGATATTGAGAATTTGGATAAGTGGAGTCCATCGGGTCATTATTATTATCATAGGCTAGATTTGGGTACAGAAAACGGTAAATATGTTTATGCATATATTCAAGAAAAAGAACTAAGAGAAGAATGGAATTCAAGAAGTGAGATAAAATATGATAGCTTAGATAGTCGGGGGCAAATGATTAAGTATACGCTAATACGATATTTAACCTCAATAGATCAACGAAAAGATAAGGAAGGCGTTATGTCCTTGACTAAAGAGGATGTAGCTAATGTTGAAAATGGTATAGCAAATGTAAATTACACTAAGGGTTTTGGTATAGACGCACGTTTAATGAAGATTCTATTGGAATATAATAATTATATTCGTACTGGCGATCCTAGCGGTCATAGTGTGATGCAGAGAATAGAATATTGGAAGACAGCTAGCTATATTATTAGAAATAATTTCTGGATTGGTGTAGGTACTGGAGATATGAATATTGCTTTTCAAGATAAATACGATTCTGTTGATTCAAAATTAGATTTAAAATGGCGCTTAAGAACGCACAATCAATATTTGAGTATATGGGTGGGTCTTGGAGTTTTAGGCTTTTTGTGGTTTATTTTCGTTCTTATTTATCCGGTCTTGTATTTAAAAGCATATAAAGATCTGTTTTTTATGGTATTTTTTATAACACTATTGGTTTCTATGTTAACGGAAGATACAATTGAGACACAAGCAGGACTTAGCTTCTATGTGTTTTTTTATTGTTTGTTTTTGATAATAGTGCCTCATGAAAATATCCAAAATAAAATTGTTTCAAATGATCAAAATCGATAGAAAGCTTCTTGATAGATTAACAGAAAGTGCAAAGAATAGTGAACGGAAGCGCATGAATTATAATTTCCACCCTCAACTAGATGATCCTATCCAACGACTCTTAAATGCATTAGAACCTGAAACATATTTACCACCACACCGTCATCAGGATCCTGATAAGGAAGAAGTGTTTTTGGTGTTACGAGGGAAGCTAGTACTTATAGAATTTGATGATGATGGTTCTGTTTTATCCCATATGATAATAGAACCTCAAAACGGAACCTATGGAGGAGAAGTGGCATGTGGGGTTTGGCATACTTTGATTTCATTAGAATCAGGAACTGTGATTTATGAAGTTAAGAAAGGACCATTTGCTCCAATATCACGAGATAATTTTGCTTCTTGGGCTCCTCTGGATAGCTCTTTGAAAGCAAAACAATATCAGGAGGAATTGTTAAAAAGCATTGGAATCCTCAGGTAAATACCTCCGGTTTAAACTAATATTTCATTTATATCCTGTTTATTTTGTGCCCATAAAGATTGCGAAAAAATTGTCTTTTCTGTGCCTTTTTCTATTTGTTTCGAGATTTTATTAGAGGGTAAAATTGTTGAAAACTACATAGTATACTCGATATAGGTTGTTCATGATTGATTCCCAAATAATAAAAAATCAAGAGATGTAATTTTTTATTTCAATTATTCAAAAATGTTTAATTTCTTTGGTGTACATCTTCTGGACATTGTCCAAAAGTAAGCATAACTCTCTATACATTAGTTAGATGTATTCTTAATTGTGTTGATCCTTTATTTCCCTTTGTCAACATTAGACTGTTCATTTTCTGTGACTTAATTTCATATACGTGCGCAACTTAAAATTATATTTGAGTAGATGATTATTAGGTCTTTAGCAGCTTGTCAACAATTTGTTAATAACTGCTTGAGAATTATTATATACGGAAGAACTCAAGATTATAACCACAGAGAGTAATGAATTTAGATTATTGATCATTTGTATGGTGGAGAATCGAAATTCAATATTGTATTTTAAACCTATTGAAATTAATTCGCATATGAAAGCACGGGTACTAATTGCAATCGTATTTTTAAGTTTATTTATTCATCAGGCCATTAGTCAGACACAAACTTATATCGATAATTTTGGGTCCCAAAATTATGGCAATAATGATGGAACCAACAATTTTCTAAATAATTGGTCAGAGACTGTTGATACAGATCTTGGTCCTACTGGCACATATATTTATATAAATAATGGTCGCCTTTACTTTAGCTATATCTGGACTGAAACAATACAACGTTCTCTATCTATTCCAGCAGGTTCAGAAGCTACCTTATCGCTTTCGTATAATAGTTCGAGTATAGGTTTAGGAATTTTGGCAGTTCAATTATATAATAATACCTCTAGTAGTTGGGAAACTATTGGGACTATTGATAGTTCTCCATCTAGCGGAACAATTAACTATACCTTGACTGGGGATCAAAAGTCTGCTAATGCGGCTATTAGATTTCTGAAGGATGGAAATGATTGGGCTTCTTCTGATTTAGCTTGGATTGATGATGTAAAATTTGAAGTTACATTGTCACCTGCAAGTATAACAGCTACTGGCGATCAAGATTTTTGTTTATCCTCTGGGAACTCTGTTGCTATTGCTGAATCTGTTAGTATCACAGGATCAGGTACAGGAACATCAACTGTTTATGTTCAAGTTTCTTCTGGTTATGTTAGTGGCGAAGATGTATTAACCTTATCTGGGTCACATCCTAATATAACACCTTCGTGGAATGCTGTAGAAGGTAAAATGACATTAAATGGAAACCCTACTGCTTTATATTCAGAATTTGAAAATGCAATAGAGGCAATAGATTATTCAAATTCTAATCTAGCTGCAAGTGGAACTAGAGAGTTCTCAATAACTGTAGGAAATGCAAATTTTTTACCAAGCAGTGGCCATTATTATGAATATGTACCAGCTCCGCTAATTACATGGACACAAGCTAGAGATGCTGCCGCAGCTCGAACTTATTTTGGTTTAGAAGGATATTTGGCAACCTTAACATCAGCTGATGAAGGTGTTTTTGCGGGGACTCAGTCTATTGGTGTGGGTTGGATTGGGGGGTCCGATGCTCATACTGAAGGTGTTTGGCGTTGGGTTACTGGTCCTGAGGGTATAGAGGATGGAGGATTAGGAAGACAATTTTGGCAAGGAAGGGGTACGTCAAGTGGAGGTCAAACAACGGGACCTGATAATTATGCTTTTTGGAATCCGCCTAATGAACCAAATCAATCTGGGAATGAAGATTATGCACACGTAACACATATTAATGTTGGACCATTAGGTTCCTGGAATGACTTAGCTAACACTACTAGTAGTTCAGGATATTATGCTTCACAAGGTTATGTAGTAGAATATGGAGGTATGCCTGGAGATCCTAGTTTGAGTATTTCTGATGCTACACAAATTAATATTGTAAATATTCCTCATGCAGGTACAAATGGAACTTTAGACAATTGCTCTGGCAATGTTTTAACTGAAACTGATTTATTTGGTGCATTGGGAGGAACAAAGAATGCTGGAGGAGTTTGGTCACCAGCCATTTCTTCAGGAAGTAGGGTTTACACATATACTGTAAGTGCTAGCTCTCCATGTGTGGGTGTAGCAACAGCTAATGTGTCAGTATCCGAATATGAAATGCCAAATATTACTGGAACGAATCCAGGTTCTTCATGTGGAACTGGCGACGTTACAATTAGTGCAACAGCAAATGTAGGAACAATTAATTGGTTTGTAAGCTCAAGTGGTGGATCTTCTGTACATACGGGAACATCATATATTATAAATGGGTTAGCTTCAACTACAACTTATTACGTGGAGGCTCAAAATGGGCCTTGTATTTCTGCAAGGATTCCTGTTATCGCAACTATACATCCTGTCCTTACTGTGAATGCAGGAAATGATGAAACTATTTGTCAAAATGAAACTATTGTTTTAACTGGTGTCCCAAGTAATGGGAGTGGTATGTATTCTTATGAGTGGACAATACAAGGATCTGCTACTGTGCTCGGAACTAATCAGGATATTTCAGTTTCTCCTATAGGAGATCCAAATGTGAACACTTCTATAGATTATCAAGTAAAGGTAACTGATATAAATACAGGTTGTGTTAGCACAGATCTAGTAAGGGTTTATATTCGTTCTAACCCTTCTGCAAGTATTATAAATGTTAATCCTGTGTGTCCTGCTTCGAATAGTGGAAGTATTACTTTTGACTTCTCAGATCATCCAAATCGAACCAATATAAAATTTAGTATAAATGGTTCTGTTGGTTCATATATGAATTCTTCAGATAATGCAGGCTCGTATACATTTTCTGGTTTGTCAGCAGGTAGCTATGATGTTTGGACAAAATGGGGCGATAATAGTTGTCCAGTAGATCTAGGAGTGGTTAATTTGTCTTTGGATAATATTCCCAATACTAATTTTAATTATAATCAAACTTCTTATTGTCAAAATGAAGGAGATCCTTCACCTAATATTACTACAGCTGGGGGAACTTTTTCTTCGACAGCTGGTTTATCTATTAATAGTACTTCTGGAGAAATAGATTTAAGTGCATCCACCAGTGGCTCTTATGTTGTTACTTATAGTATTTCTGGTATTTGTGGGAATAGCTCCATTCAGAATGTGACGATTAATGAGATACCTATTGCTACAGTTGATGGTCCGCATTCTATTGATTGTAATAACCCATTGGCTACTATTAGTGGATTAGGTTCCTCTAGCGGAGCAGGGTATTCCTATAATTGGATGGTCACAAATGGAGGAGTAATTTCAGGAGCAACAAATGGAATTAGTGTTTCTGCATCTTCAGCTGGTGATTATACATTATTAGTAGCTAATAATGTTAACTCATGCTCTAGTTCTGTTTCCACTAGTGTAAGTAGAATACCAGATAATACCAATCCTGTTTTTGCAGCCACACCAGCAGGTATCACTGTAAGTTGTATCGACGATGTGCCTGCTATGACGAATTTATCATGGACAGATAATTGTGACGGTAGTGGAACCGTTATTGGAGTAGATGGAGCCATAAATGGGTCCAATTGCAATGGAACGATTACAAGAACTTGGTCTTATACAGATGTAGTTGGTAATTCTGCTTCAACATCACAATTAATAACAATACTTGATAATATAGCTCCTATAGCTTCAAATCCAGCCAATATTTCCGTACAGTGTGCAAGTGATATTCCTGCAGTCGATATTTCCGTAGTTATAGATGAAACTGATAATTGCGACTTAAGTCCTTCAGTATCATATGTGTCGGATGTTTCTGATGGGGGTTCTAATCCTGAGGTGATTACTAGAACATACACGGTTACAGATGATTGCGGAAACTCCATAAGTGTCTCACATTTGATCACAATTAATGATGTATCAGCACCAGTTGCCAATGTAGGAAGTTTGCCAAATATTACAGCGCAATGTGAAGTGACTAATTTAACAGCACCAACAGCCACTGATAATTGTGATGGGCAAATAACCGGAACTCATAATGCCAGTTTGCCAATCATGGCTCAAGGAACAACAACAGTCACATGGACTTATGAAGATGCTGCAGGAAATACAAGTAGCCAAATTCAAAGTGTAGTTATTACAGATAATACAGCACCAGTTGCCAATGTTGGAAGTTTGCCAAATATCACAGCACAATGCGAAGTGACTAACTTAACAGCACCAACAGCCACTGATAATTGTGATGGGCAAATAACCGGAACTCATAATGCCAGTTTGCCAATCATGGCTCAAGGAACAACAACAGTCACATGGACTTATGAAGATGCAGCAGGAAATACAAGTAGCCAAATTCAAAGTGTAGTTATTACAGATAATACAGCTCCAGTTGCCAATGTTGGAAGTTTGCCAAATATCACAGCACAATGCGAAGTGACTAACTTAACAGCACCAACAGCCACTGATAATTGTGATGGGCAAATAACCGGAACTCATAATGCCAGTTTGCCAATCATGGCTCAAGGAACAACAACAGTCACATGGACTTATGAAGATGTTGCAGGAAATTCAAGTAGCCAAATTCAAAGTGTAGTTATTACAGATAATACAGCACCAGTTGCCAATGTTGGAAGTTTGCCAAATATCACAGCACAATGCGAAGTGACTAACTTAACAGCACCAACAGCCACTGATAATTGTGATGGGCAAATAACCGGAACTCATAATGCCAGTTTGCCAATCATGGCTCAAGGAACAACAACAGTCACATGGACTTATGAAGATGCAGCAGGAAATACAAGTAACCAAACACAAAGTGTAGTAATTCTTGATAATATTGCTCCTACTGCTTCAAATCCAGCTAATATTTATGTGCAATGTACAAATGATGTACCAGCAGTTGATATTTTAGTTGTTACTGATGAGGTTGATAATTGTGACTTAAATCCTTTAGTATCATTTGTTTCCGATGTTTCGGATGGGAATTCTAATCCTGAGGTGATTACCAGAACTTACTCTGTATCAGATGCTAGTGGAAATGCAAGAAGTGTCTCACATTTGATCACAGTTAATGATACCCAGGCACCAGCCACTCCAACTTTAGCAGATTTAACCGGAGAATGTACAGCCATCGCAGTAGCTCCAACCACTACTGATAATTGTTCAGGAGTTATAACAGGAACAACAAGTGACCCATTAACTTACACAACTCAAGGAACACATACCATTATATGGACTTTCAATGATGGCAATGGAAACTCAGTAACTGTCAACCAAAATGTTGTAATTGATGATGTTACTGCACCAGTATTCGCAGCAGCCCCAGCCGATGTCACTGTAAATTGTATCGACGATGTCCCAGTGATGAGCAATTTATCTTGGACAGATAATTGCGATGGTTCAGGAAGTGTAGCCGGAACAGACGCTGCTATAGTTGGCACAGATTGTAACGGAACTATCATCAGAACATGGACTTATACAGATGGAGGCGGAAATACAGCATCTACAACACAGACTATTACAGTCTTAGATAATGTAAATCCAACAGCAAGCAATCCAGCCAATATTACCATAGAATGTATCGCCAGTTTACCAACAGCTGATATTTCAGTGGTAACAGATGAAGCAGATAATTGCACAGCTAATCCAGTTGTCGCCTTTGTAAGTGATGTGGATGATGGAAATACAAATCCCAAGACCATTACCAGAACCTATTCAGTAACAGATGCTTGTGGAAACAGCATCAATGTAACACAAGATATTATTATAGAGGATGCTACGAATCCAGTATTCGCAGCAGCCCCAGCCGATGTCACTGTAACATGTATCGACGATGTCCCAGTGATGAGCAATTTATCTTGGACAGATAATTGCGATGGTTCAGGAAGTGTAGCCGGAACAGACGCTGCTATAGTTGGCACAGATTGTAACGGAACTGTCACCAGAACATGGACTTATACAGATGGAGGCGGAAATACAGCATCTACAACACAGACTATTACAGTCTTAGATAATGTAAATCCAACAGCAAGCAATCCAGCCAATATTACCATAGAATGTATCGCCAGT
>NZ_JABKBZ010000095.1:0-15804 GCF_013166635.1 Lentimicrobium sp. S6
AGTACAATATAACTCTGAAGACGTCGAAATATACTGTAAATCGGAGCGTATTGCCAATCATAAAAGGAATTATAAAAGAGGTGCTTACACAAAGAAAGATGACCATTTGAGTAGCTCTCACAAGTTTCTTAAATTCAAGTAGTAAATGCAACTTTTCGATTTAGAGGCGAAAGTGTTAATTTTTCAAAACAGAAAGAGAGAAGAACTCTCCTTCATGTTTTGATGGTTTGCTTACCTTACCGCTTCCAATCGCGAAAAAAGAAGTTGTATGGCACACTTAACCGAATGACAAAGGTACACCATTTCATGTATGCTGAGTCAAGGATATGGCATTACCCAAATAGGACAGTTTATTGGTAAAGATAAATCAGTAATCAGCCGAGAATTAGCACGGAACTCTGATGGAAGAAGCGGGGTGTATGATTCTGAACTAGCACATAGGAAGTATAAAATCGGCAAAAAAAGAAACCTAAGCATATCCGTTTCACTCCTGAAATTCAAAAAGAAACAGAAGATTTATTACGACTGGACTATAGTCCAGAACAAGTGGTTGGAGTTTTAAAGAAACAGGGAAAACCCTATATTTCTTCGGAAGGTATTTATCAGCATATCAGGGATGATAAGAAGTCTTCCGGAACCTCATATACACATCTGAGAAGACAAGGTAGAAAGTATCGAAAAAGAGGATCAAAGAAAGATTCAAGAGGAATAATAAAGAATCGAGTAGGCATAGACCAGCGCCCCAATATAGTAGATAATAGAGAAAGATTTGGGGATTTAGAAGTAGATTTAATTGTTGGTAAGCACCATTATCAGGCTATGCTAACAATTAACGACAGGTCTTCGGGTATGCTGAAAATGAAGAAGGTAAAGTCAAAGGAATCAGATGTTGTGACACATGCAATCAATGATTTACTGGAAGAATGGATACCCTATATTAATACAGTTACAGCTGAAATGGTAAAGAGTTTGCAGGACATGAAAAAGTAGCTGAATTTTTAAAAATTGATTACTATTTCGCCAGGCCATACCACTCCTGGGAAAGAGGTTCGAACGAAAATTTAAATGGGTTGATAAGACAATACTTTCCAAAAGGAAGTGATTTTGAACAAATTAATGAAGAAAGAATTAAGGAAGTTGAATCGATACTAAATAATAGACCTAGAAAAAGATATCAATTTGAAAACTCTATATTTGCAATGGAAAAAATATTGTTTAACTCAAAAGTTGTATTTGTGGGTTGAATTCAGCTTTCTTTTCTCCATATACAATAGCAGATGCCCTATGGGCAATGCTTTTCTATAAATAGTAAGTTGAGAAGAAAAAACTACCGCGTAGTGGTTCAGCTCATGTATAAAGTACTTGCTAAAGTTTTCTATTCCCCGTAGGGGATTTGCTTTAATTGCGCTCTATCTTTTATTGATTTTTTAAAACATATGCTCTACGAGCAAATAAAAACAATTCCCTTTCTCCTTATTCAAAAGCTGATGCCCTATGGGCAATGCCTTTTTTGTGATTGCAAATAAACATAGTAAATATCTAGAAGACGGTTTTAATCATTATTCTCTAATAATTCCTTAATTCGTTTGGCGATTTCCTTTAGTTTTTCCTCAGAATAACCATCTGAGATATAAACTACTTGGCCATTCTGATTGATGAGAAAGTTTCTGGGAATAGTTTCTGTAGCATAAAGCTGATAGATACTCTTGTCTGGGTCAAGTCCCACATTGAAGGTTATGCCTCTTTCTTTAAACCGATCCATTGTTTTTTGAACTACTTCTTTTTGTTCTCCTCTGGAGATGGGAATAAGCACAAAGTCTTTATTCTCAAATGGCTTTTGAATGACAGTTGGAATCTCGTTAAACTCTTTTAAACAAGGTCCGCACCAGGTAGCCCAAAAGTTTAAAAGCACCACTTTCCCTTTTAGTTCGGATAACTGAATCTCTTGTCCATCCAACATTTCCACTTTAAAACCAGGGGCTTTATCACCAGCGAATATTAGAGTAGTTTCCTCCACTCGTTTTCTGTATTTATCCTCCTCTGCTTGCTTTTTCTGATCTTCTTTTTTTTGGTCTAGATTGGCTTTTTTTTCCAATTCCTTTTCAGATAATAATGTGATTTTTAAGATAAAGCTATCTTCTATTCTATTTCCAAATTTCTTGATGAGCTCTGCTTTTTCTTCATCACTCACTCCTTTATCAAATGATTTGATGGTATTTGGATCTAAAGCATTTACATACTCCTCAGATTGTTCCAAACCATCTACTAAATAGATAAATTGTGCTTTCTCTGTTTGAGTGAATCCATTTAAGGTTAATAGTGAAAAGGCAAGTATGATAAAGATTCTAAAGTGTTTCATATTTCTCTAATGATTTGCTAACAAGAAGCAATAATAGTAATAAAATCTATTTTTAGCTTACCGAAATCACAAAAGAATATGAATACTCTTAAGCCTGAGTAAGATATTGCTCTTAAAGCCTCTTCTTCATGGAGTATATATGCCAAGGCTCTTCATCCTATGGTCAATACTCCATTAAACTACATTACTTCACTCACTTGAACGATAGGTTCAATATTTGTAAAATTAGGCAAATCTCCCATTATTTTTTCGGCATTTGGTCCAAAAGCTTTTCCGAAATCTTCTACAGAATCAAAATACATATTCCCCATTCCAGCAAATGGAGCAGTGGACCCTAGTGTAGCACCTCCTAATCCTTTTTCTACTGTTGCACCTTTAAGGAAATCTCCTAGTAATTCATTAACCATTGGCAAATGGGTATTGCAATAGTAGTCCATATCAAATGTTTTGTTTTCCCCATTTGGGTATAATACACTTACTTTCGTCATTCCTTTTTTCATGCTCTTAGGTTTTAATTTGAACCTAAAACTACACTTTTTCAGTCCTAATGGGTTGTGTTGTGTAGCTTTAAATATTCTAACTATTTGTTATTTAGTGGATTATTGATTTTGTTTGAGCTGCTGCTTCTTTCATTTTAAACTATCTTCTGATTGCTTAGTCTTTATTTTTAAGGTTTCTATCTGAACGCCCATTATCATAAAGACCTTCTAATGCTGTGACTTCTCCTTCTTCCGATACAAATTTGATCCTAAATGATGACATGTCTTTAAGTTGAAATTCATCATAATTGAGGGGAATCAGTTCATGTTTATTTCTTCCAATTTTTTGATAATACAATTTATTGTTTTCCATACTAATGATTCTTGGACCATAGTTTCCTATATAGGATTCTAGAGTTGATTCCTCAATAATGACAGGTTCAAGTATAGCCTTAATAGCATCTAAATTCCATTGATAGAATTTTTCAAGCTTTGGATCATTACTTTCTTTTATTAAGTATTCTAAGGCATTAATTTGTGCCACCTCCAAGGCTTGATTGGCATCCACTTTTATTTGTGGTATCACTCCAATTCCTTCCCAGTTGGTTTCTGTTATTGGATTTATGGCACGTCCAGAAGGAACCCATACGGTGAACTTATCAGTCGCGGTTAATGAACCTCCAGGGTGAGCTCCTCCACCAGTTGTTTCACCAATAAGAGTCGCCCTTTCTAAGTTCTTTAGGTTATAGCTAAACTCTTCAGCTGCCGAAAATGTTCTTTTGCTCGTTAGCACATAAACTGGTGTTCTAGGGCTTCGTTTTCCCTGAACATAGGGTAGCGTCCAGGTTTGGGTATGACTGTCAGTGGGTCTCCAATAAAAATTATTTAGGTGCACCGGGTTGCTGTCAAATAGATAGCTAGTAATTAGCTGAATCATGGCTGGACTACCTCCGCCATTCATTCTCAAATCAATAATGATAGCATTACTATTGCTTAAAAAATTCATGGCAGAAACTGCTGTTGCACCGGCATATTCTACATCGGAAAAGCTTCTTAAATCTAAATAGCCAATATTACCATCTAGTATTTTAACTTCCTTAAAACCGAAGTTCTCCCGTTTTAAGTTGGCAATATATTCATATAGATAATTCAAACTGTCTTCTGCTGTATATACTTGTTCTTGAGCAGCAATTTCTTGAGGATTATACTCAACTCTGATGTGTTTATCGTGACTTATAGATAATAAATCTTTAGTCAATAGAGTGGCAAATTCAAAAGGGTCTTTAATAGAATTGTAATCCCCATTTTTCAGGTTTCCTTGAATCAATTCAGACATTTGCTCAGCTATTTCAGGAAAGACATATGTACTTAGAAGTTTGCTGCAAATAGAATCAACGGTTATTGTCTTTTCTTGATTGTTTAAATCTGTTTGAACATCTTGTGCCTGAGCATTATTATTGAAAATAATAGAGGTAAATATCAATACCGATAAAAGTAAAATTGATTTTTTCATAGTTGTTGTTGTTTTCAAGTAGCTGTGAGAAATACATATATTCTTAAGAACTTAAGCCTAAAAATACGCTTTTTAATTCTTTTTGAAGATATTGTATACCTTTTAACAATTCTGGATATATCGTGTCAAAAGGATTATGGTTTTAGATTCGGATTTCACTGAAATCGTAAAACAAAGGAAACACTTCTTAGTCCTTTTTATATGCCTAGTCTAATGATGAGCCAACATACCGACACAATTGTAATGATACCAATAATTCTATTTACAAAGTTATGACCATTTGTATCAAACCAATCATCAGAGTTATTAGGCCCATAAACATATTCACTGAAAGTGTATTTTGGCTTGTTTAAAATTGTTATCCGTATCGTTCCATAAACCCAACGAACAACAGCGCCTAAAAAGTTAAATATCACTTCTCCACCACAGAAATCAAAAAAGAATAATAATACTCCTTAGCCGGAATACGATATTCCTCATGTACCATTCTGCCCCAAGAAGTATCACCTCCTACACCCATCATTTTGTAATCTATATTCCATTGTACCACTTCGCCTGTTTTAATATCGGCGCCATGGCGAGAAGTGACAGGCACCAATCCTGATGCCGATTCACCGCCACCTTTTCCAGCTACAAACTCCAATTCACTTTGTCGGAATGGCCAAGTGCTACAGTTCATTTTTTCGTTTCCGACAACTGTTACTTTTAACTTGTCCGACTCCAATGCCATCCAACGAACATCGCTTTTGTTTCCGGTTTCTTGTGGTCTTGGGTAACGGTGGAATTGCTCCTCAACTTTTCCACTATAAATACCCATTTTAGAACCTGTTTTTCTATCATTATAGCTTTCATCTGGACCTCGACCATACCAAGAGACCTCCTCATAATCACTTGGAAGTATCATATACATGCCCAGTCTAGGAATATCTGGTAAACTTTCTTTTAATGGAATGAAATGATAGTTTACTTTTAATTCTCCATTATTTCTAAATTCCAAATCTAGCTCTACTTTGGCAACTTCATGGGCTAATTTAAAACCTACTTTCATTTTTATACCCTTCTCATTATTTTCAGGTTCCAATAGTATTTCTGATTCATAGTTTTCACTAGTTTCTTGCCAAATATTAGCCCAATTTTGCATACCATTCCCTAAATCATTATCGGTAGGTGAACGCCAGAAATTGGCTTTTAATCCTTCTTCTGTAATGATTGAGCCATTTACAGTCCATAACTCAATATTTCCATTATCCCGATTAATATTCCATTCCACCTTCTCGTTCTTAAATACAAAAACATTCTTTTCTATAGAGATTTTTAAACTTTGTGCTGCCGTATTTATTGGAGGAAGCTCTTTTGCCCAGTTCAGTTGAAACTGCTCAAATGCCATTTCATGATTTACAGGTAGCAAATCTTGTTCTTTAGTGGTTTTGAGTTCTATAATTAAAAAGTGCTCGGCTAAAGGATCTAGTTCGGCAATATCTAAATCTGTTTCATAGCTTTTTCCTGCTTCTATTTTGGGTAAAATAAATAATTCTTCCTGAACAAGAATTCCATCTTTTAGTACCTTCCAAAATAATTCTAAATCCTCAAAAGCAGCAAAGAAGTTCTTATTGCTAATGGTCAATTTGCCATCAGTATATTCAAATTTTGCCGGCTGATATACTTTCTTCACTTCTCGTAAATGCGGATGAGGATTACGATATGGATCTACCAAACCATTATTGAGAAAGTTTCCATCAGTAGGCAAGTCGGGATGGAAATCGTGACCATAGGCCAAATAAGGATTCCCATTTTCATCTTTATACTCCAAGCTTTGGTCTACCCAATCCCAGATAAAACCGCCTTGTAAAACTGGATACTTCTCAATGATATCCCAATAATCCTGCAAATTCCCCACTGAATTCCCCATGGCATGGCAATATTCTATCATGATGCTGGGCTTTTGTGGGTCATTTTCTGCATAACGAATCAATCGCTCTGGACTGGGATACATGGGGCAGAAAATATCGGTATAATCTGCCGTTCCAGCTGGTTCGTATTGAATGGGTCGGGAGGAGTCTTTAGCTTTTAGCCAATCATAACAAGCTTCGAATACTGTGCCTTCTCCGGCTTCATTTCCCAATGACCAAATAATGATAGAAGGATGATTGCGATCTCGGATATACATGCGTTCAATTCTATCTAGATGGGCAGGTAACCATGACATCTCATTACCTATCTGGGTATCTTTATTTATGGCAAGAGGATGGCTTTCGATATTGGCTTCATCAATAACATAAAGCCCGTATTTATCACATAAATCTAGCCAGTAAGGATGGTTGGGATAGTGGGAGCTTCGCACTGCGTTGATATTGTTTTGCTTCATCAAGCGAATGTCCTTTTCCATGCTTTCTTTGGACACCACATGACCAGTAAATGGGTCGGTTTCATGTCTGTCCACACCCTTTATATAAATTGCTTTTCCATTGACTAATAGCTGATTATTACGGATTTTGATATTCCTAAACCCTATGTTTTTCTCAATCAATACTCGTTGACTCTTATTCTTGTCATCTTTTAAAATAATGGTGAATTTATAAAGGTTAGGCTCCTCCGCTGACCAAGGCAAAATGTCTTTAATCAAAGATTCTGTATGTAACCATGTACTGTCCTCAATACTGATGTGGATTCTTTTTTGGAAAAGTTCATTTGCTTTGTCATCACTCACTGAGACCATTAAAGTTCTATTTTCAATAAGTCTTGTAGAACTGCACACTAAAATATCCGCGGCGAAATCTCCATTTCTAAAAGTTGAATCTAAATCAGCCTGAACATGAAAATCTGCGATACTGACCTTGGGCTGACTATAGATATAGACTTCTCTTTCAATTCCGCTCATGCGCAACATGTCCTGACTCTCCAAATAAGAAGCATCGCTCCAGCGATACATTTGCATGGCGATGAGGTTTTCGCCTTCTTTTATATAATCGTTGATGAGGAATTCAGCAGGCGTTTTGGAACCCTGAGAATAACCCACAAATTGCCCATTGATATAAAGATACATGGCCGATTTAGCGCCTGCGAAATGCAAAATCACATCCTCAGTCAGCCATTCTTTTTCAATGGTGAAATTCTTTCTATAGCTTCCCACTGGATTATAATCCTCGGGTGCATCGGGCCAGGTGGTGGAGAAGGGATAGCGTTCATCGAGATAAATGGGATGATCATAGCCTTCCACTTCCCAATTGGCTGGAACAGGAATCTCATCCCATTGGCTATCATCTATATTCACCTGATAGAAATCCATAGAACGATCTTTAGGGGAGCGTACCCAATGGAATTTCCACAAACCATCGAGACTGAGGAAACGAGAAGATAGTTCCATTTTATCACGCATACATCTTCCTGCTTCTTCATAAGGAAAGAAACTCGCTCTTGGCGCTAATTTATTCACTCCAAAAACCTGATGATTTTGGTGTAGGTTTTGTTCTTGCTCTTGTGAAAAAGCAATAGCAAAGATGAAAATCGATAGGTATATTAGTATTGTTTTCTTCATTTTTTCAAAAATTGAAATCTGATGTTGATTAAGAGCTTTGTGGGTCGTTGAGCCTGTCGAAACGCCCATTGACCATTGTTTATTTTGGCCATTTCGACAGGCTCAATGACCGGCGATAGACCAACTTAAGGAACTTTATTCTCTCATAAAATCTTCAGTAAAAATCACCTTTAATCTCTTGATTAACTCCTCGGCATTCTCTTTGGAAAATACCATGGGTGGTTTAATCTTTAATACATTTACATCTTTGCCATCGGTGCTCATTAATATCCCTAAATCTTTCATTCTATTGGCTAGATAAGCTGCTTTTTCTGGGAGTGGATTTTTGTTTTCATCTACCAATTCAAAGCCCAAGAATAAACCTTGTCCTCTCACATTTCCTATAATGGGGAAGTCTTTGGATAAGACTTCTAATTCTGATTTTAAATACTCTCCAACTTCCAAAGCATTTTGTTGAAGCTTTTCGTCTTTCACCACTCTAAGAACCTCTCTTCCGATGGCGCAGGAAACAGGATTACCACCAAAAGTATTGAAATATTCCATTCCATTGGCAAAGGCATCGGCTACTGCTCTAGTGCAAACCACAGCGGCTAATGGATGACCGTTTCCTATGGGTTTTCCTATGGTGACAATATCAGGTACCACATCGTGAAGCTGGAATCCCCAGAAGGCTTTTCCTACTCGTCCAACACCCACTTGCACTTCATCGCTGATACAAAGGCCTCCAGCTTTTCTAATGGCAGAATAGGCCGTTTTTAAATAATCCTCAGGTAATTCTATTTGCCCACCACAGCTAATGATGCTTTCACAGATAAATCCTGCTACATTTCTTCCTTTCGCTTGTATTCTATCTACTTGTTCTTGAATATGAGCAGCATATTTCTCTCCACAATTCTCTCCTTGATAAAGCCCACGATAGGCATCGGGCAAAGGAACAATATGGGTATGTTCTGGGGCGCCTTTACCACCTTTCCCATCGAATTTATAGGAGCTCACCTCTATACATCCATTGGTGTTTCCATGGTAGCCAATTTCCACAGCTATCATGTCTTTCTGTCCAGAATAGGCACGACACATTCTGAGGGCCAATTCATTGGCTTCGCTGCCAGAATTCACAAAATGCACCACCGATAATTCCTGGGGGAAGGTGCTTAATAATTCCTCGGCAAACTGATTGATGTTTTCGTGGAGATAGCGGGAGTTGGTGTTGAGAATGCCCATTTGAGCTTGTCCTGCTTTTACCACTCTTTCATGCTCATGCCCCACATGTGCCACATTATTTACCGTGTCCAGATATTTCCTTCCACTAGAATCCAATAGAAAAGCTCCTGCTCCTCTCACCATTTTCAGTGGAATATCATAGCTCAAACTTAAGCTCTTACCTAAATGTTGTTTGCGGTATTTAATAAGTTGCTCATTGTCTTTTTGTAGGGCCTCCTCTAAGTTTTTTTCTTTCCATAGTAAATTTGAATCTGGACAAATACTCGACCAAATCTCTAATTCCTTGGCCGTGGAAACCCCTGGGAAATCATACTCGTAATCTAGCATACTTAGCATGAGTTGAAAATGCAG
Source organism: Lentimicrobium sp. S6 (assembly GCF_013166635.1). Taxonomy (NCBI): domain Bacteria; kingdom Pseudomonadati; phylum Bacteroidota; class Bacteroidia; order Bacteroidales; family Lentimicrobiaceae; genus Lentimicrobium; species Lentimicrobium sp. S6. The sequence goes on from NZ_JABKBZ010000095.1 coordinate 9,459, forward strand.
GTGAGCAGCCCAATTGCCATTTTCTTCTTGATTTCCAACCCAAGCTATCAGTTCTCCTCGTTTTACTTTTTGATTCTTCTTTATTTGATTCAAAGAGTTTAAGCTCAAATGTCCGTAGAGACTATAAAATTCTAAGCCTTCCTCCGTTTGGTGTTTTAAGATGAGAGTAGGGCCATAATCTTTGTCTGCATCGTTATGATGAATACTAAAGACTTCGCCATCTAAAGGTGCATGAATAGCTGTTTTGGCTTCCAACCACAAATCTGTTCCCAGGTGAACTGCACGATATATAGGACCATTATTGCTTTCCTTTTTATAGGCATCGGTAATATAAAACGGACGAGTTTCTAGATATCCTCCAGCTACGATGATATTCTTGTTAGCAGACTTTAGTTCTTGCAATTTGTATTCTGTGAACTGATTATTGAGGTATTCGCTTTCATGACCCATCCAGGTGCTTTCAATACTCATGTCCACTTTTTTAAGCTCCTCAAATTCTATCTGAGGAAAAAGCGATTGGATGGAGATATTTTGTTTTGCCGCCCAGTTTTTAAATTCTTTTTCTTTTGGATGTGGACAGAAGCCACACGCCGCTCTAAAAGAATAATGGGCTAAATCTTCAGAAATGGCTTTCCATTTTTCCAATACCTGCCAAGCTGGTTTTTCGCTGATGAGCAGATAAGTATTATCGGGTTCCAACTGTCTATTGATAGCAGATTTAGTAACGCTAATCACCAAGCGCATGGCCACCAAAGTATAGAGAAATTCCAATTCCTCTTCCAGCAAAGGAAACTCTTGATAATAGGCTTTGATAATGGGTAATGAAGCTTCCAAAACATCGGATTTATTCATTACCGCATAGGCAATGGCAATGGCTAAATCGTTAATGGTTTGGGTATAAATGGCATCTCCATAATCGATGATAGCTTTTACTTGAGGATGGATTAAATCGTTACTCACAATCACATTATTATCGTTGGCATCACTATGTACCACCGATTTTCTGAGAGATTGATACGGCTCATGAATTTCTTTGAAAAGAGATTGAAAATACTCAATGATTTCTAATTTGTCATCAGAAAACAGATTGGTATAATTGTAAGTCCATTGTGCTTGCCCCACATCCCAAGGAAAATCTCTATGAGCCAATGGATGTTCAAAACCTTGAAGGGTAGTGCTTAACTTCCCAGCTTCTTTTCCGAGGGAATAGAGGAGGGCTTCATTTTGAGGATTCACTGCTGACCAAAGTCTACCAGGAATAAAGTTCAATAGTCGGACGAGTCGGGTTTGTCCATGTTCGTCCTGATACTTAGATATGGCATGGCCATCTTTATCCTTAAAAACTAGAGGTGAAATTATGTTTTGAGCATGTGTTGCCAACCACGCTAATATTTTCTCTTGGAAAGCGATTTCCTGTTCATCAGCATCGGGTCTACTCACTTTCAATAGGAAAGAATCCTCATCCGTTTTTATTTTAAAATTGAAATCTAGCTCTCCGGGTAAAGGAGTTATTTCTCCCTTAATATGATAGTGTTCTGGAGCTATTTCTGCAGCCTGAGCAGCTGTAATTTGAATATGGGTATAGTTTGCTTCCATGATTTCTTCTTTTTAGAAAACCTATTACAAACCTAATATGTTTTTTGGATTTAAAAGAAATATATTGAAGAATAGTAATGTATAGTAAAGTATTGCGGCTTACAAGTAAGGTAATTCTCCCGAATTGCGTTTTTTAAGACAGCTAAGAAGTAGATGAGAAATAGAGAACAGGAGACTTGTATTGGTGAGTTGGCGAGTTGGCGATGGGGAGAGCTGGTGAATTGGCGAAAGAATATCCTACAAAGGCTCTAACACGTTTTACTATTCCCTTCTAGGATTAGCTTCTATCAATAAAGGGTGCTGTAGCTTGCAGGGGATTGTTTCACTTCGCTCACAATGACAGTGCTTTTATTAGAATAAAGGAGTATGATGATTCTAATCAATAACCAATAGTTAAATAACAATCTATGTAAAATAACTATACCTTAATAAGGAATGAAATATATTATGTTAAAATCTTTAAACAGTTCAAAATTTAATTTACTTTTGACAGGCAATTTATACTACAGTTTATCTATTTATGTTTGAAATGAATCCATTTATCCATCTCGGGATTTCTTCTTTTATATTGAAGGAAAATAATACTAAATTGCCATACCCCCCCCGTCAGATAAATACAGTTTTAGTTTCCTGTGAAAAAGAAAATCATCAAGCATTACGAAATGAAAAAAACATAAAATACCAACTATTTGTATTGGGAAAAAACAACTTTGACCAGATATAGGGCGTGCCTTTGTTTTTTGGTCTTAAGTAAAAACAAACAGCCCGTCCTAAGCTCCACCACAATTATCTTACCTCTCGGAGTAAAGCCTAGTAACAGACCGTTTGAGTTTACAAAGTTAAATTTTTTAATCGAACCATATAGAATGAGTGGGTTCACAAATACAATTTATAATGAGAAGATTATATAATATAACAATATTATTAAGCGTTTTCGCTATAGGTTTTATAGCCTGTAATAAAGACAAAGAAAACAAAATGACCCCAAATACAGAAAATGAAGTATACTGGTCAGAAGAAGATGTGAAAATCCAGAATGCTATTTTAGATTTCCAAGATAAAATTAAAAACAATAGTTTTAAGGATGGGGAAATGATGAGTGTTGAAGATGCTTTGTGGAATTTGGAAGCATTAATTAATTATAATTATTCTACACCAGATTCTGGATTTTTAAACTTAACCATTGATACTACATTTGAAGCAAATGTAATGATCAATAATGGCATGGTTAGTTATAATAATTTGGTTGACATTGCATTCGGGATGGAAGAATACGTGGTGAATTTCACCAATCAATTACCCAGTGATATTGGGTTTATGATTGCTGCTGATGTAACGCTTAAAGAAAATTCTTTAAAAGATGGAACTTCTATTGTTGCGGTAACAGCAGCTTATGGTAGTGAAAAACGACCAAATACACCCTGTTATTCGCCTTTTGAAGATTATGACTATTGGCGATGGGGTGGAGCTTGGTCTGAAAATGGTGGTTATTGTGATGGTCCATATGTAGGAGACAGTGATAACCTTGATGCAGCTGAAAAAATACAATTCAAAATTAATAATCCAGAATGCTTGCAGCAAGATATTCCAGGCTCATATGTTGTGCAAACTACTTCTATTTTTATTGAAGCTGACTATTTTCCCAATCCTGATGATGATGTACAAAACGATAATAGTTATGATTGTTTGATGTATTATCAATCTACAGCTAATGGTCCAGTGAATACTTGTCTATCACCTGATAAAATGGACTGGTATGTACAAGGAACGGCAAAGGTAGTTCAAGATAGATCACTTTATATTAAAAGTTTATATCCAGATGAGATTTGGAAGTTTTTGAGTATTGATATAGAAGGCGATTATCTTCTAGATGGTGGTGCGACTATTTATCTACATAATGCTTACTTGTTTTATGGTAAATTAGCCATTTATGTTCCACCTGTAGACTAAAATATAAATTAATAGGTTGCCCGAATAGTTTTGAAACTTATTCGGGCAATTCTTTAAATTCAAATAAAAATGAAAAATATTTTATTATCATTATTATTAGGTTTCTCAAGCCTATTAATAGCACAGCAAACCTTCCAAACAACCATAAAAACTTCAACAGATTTATTTGTAAGCAACTCAATATGTTTAGAGAATAGTTATTTGATATTATGTGTCAACTACCTGCCTAACAATAGTGCATCTGGTATTGTTTATCAAATTGATCAAATAGGGCAGTTACATGATTCTTTAGTTATTGAAAATGATGGTTTTGGAGCAACAGTCAATAAAGCAATTATTTTAGAAAATGGTTTGATTAGACTTTTTTGTACCAAAGAGCAACAAGGTAGCGCAGGCTTCTACGATATTTGTTTGATTGATATTGATGAGGATTTAAATATTATACAAGAACTGCAATATGATATAGGAATAGGAAAGGGTTGGTCTCATATAAACGAAGTTATAAAAGAAAATGGTGATATTATTTTAGCCTCAATGGTAGATGGTTCTCCTCCACAGTCTGGCACACAATACATAGATAAATGTTTGATGAAAATTAAGCAAAATGGCGATCTACTATTTGATAGTGTTTATAATCAATCAGGCTTAGAGATTACAATGGATTTTCTAGAATTCCCTAATTCAAATAATTACATACTATACTGTATTCAAAATTTTGATGCTGGAATTTTTTTAAAGCAAATTAATATTTTAAATTCTGATTTAGAATTTGTAGAAAACAAATGGATTGAGGACTTTTCATTACAAGCTAGCATGCGAAATTTTGGTGATGAAGATTTTGTCATTTGCAATAAGAAGGAAATTGATAATGGAGGTTGGTATACTGCTGTTAGTACTTATGATATAGGATTTGAAAGAACCAATCAAATTTTACTTGGTAGTAGTGATTCTGCCTCTTACCCAGGTCTTTATAATAGTATTGCATTTGGTGAAAACGAAACTATGTTCATCGGATCTACTTACAATTTAGGTGTTGATGCTTATCCGAATAGAGAATCTTATTTCCGTTTGGATAATTTAGATTATGAATTAAATTTAAATTGGCAGAGATATTTTGGTGGAGATGCCTATTATAACCTGATAGACATTAATGAAACCCCCGACGGTGGTTGTATATTAGTAGGTACTAGGTATGAGCATGGAACCCAAGGGCCTTTTGAAAAAGATGTCTTTATTGTTAAGGTTGATGAAGATGGCCTCATTACATCCACCAATAGCAATGCAGGAATCCCCATAAAAAATGCCATAGTATTACCCAACCCAGGAAGAGAATACCTAGAACTACACACTGGAGCTTTTCCAGCCACTCTACAACTCCTCAACCTCAATGGAAGTTTAGTTTTAGAGGAGGCCATCAACTCCAATATTTCTCGTGTAAATACTTTGGAACTCTCCTCTGGCACATATATTTGGTCATTGGTGAAAGAGGGTAAAGTGGTGGAGTCTGGTAAGTGGGTGAGGGAGTAGGTTTTGAAACCCGTAGCACAGTTCTCCTGAACTGTTGCTAGTTTAATGAAAATAGATAGGTTAGTAAAAACCAAATAATACGGAATTAATGCATAATAAAATATTATTTTTGAAGTTATATGAGATTAGAAATAGCAATGAAAACACTTTACCTTTTATTTTTTGTTTTACTATCAACGAATCTCCTTAGCCAAAACTATTGGTATAAAGAAATCCCAAGTAATAATAATCAAACACCTATCGGTGATATTGTTATTTATAATGACTCCTATTTCTTTAGTCTCATTGATGAAAATGATATTACTATTGAGGATTATTATTCAAAAATCTGTAAAGTAGATCATAATGGAAATACTGAACTATCCGATTTTCTGAGAGATTGATACGGCTCATGAATTTCTTTGAAAAGAGATTGAAAATACTCAATGATTTCTAATTTGTCATCAGAAAACAGATTGGTATAATTGTAAGTCCATTGTGCTTGCCCCACATCCCAAGGAAAATCTCTATGAGCCAATGGATGTTCAAAACCTTGAAGGGTAGTGCTTAACTTCCCAGCTTCTTTTCCGAGGGAATAGAGGAGGGCTTCATTTTGAGGATTCACTGCTGACCAAAGTCTACCAGGAATAAAGTTCAATAGTCGGACGAGTCGGGTTTGTCCATGTTCGTCCTGATACTTAGATATGGCATGGCCATCTTTATCCTTAAAAACTAGAGGTGAAATTATGTTTTGAGCATGTGTTGCCACCCACGCTAATATTTTCTCTTGGAAATCGATTTCCTGTTCATCAGCATCGGGTCTACTCACTTTCAATAGGAAAGAATCCTCATCCGTTTTTATTTTAAAATTGAAATCTAGCTCTCCGGGTAAAGGAGTTATTTCTCCCTTAATATGATAGTGTTCTGGAGCTATTTCTGCAGCCTGAGCAGCTGTAATTTGAATATGGGTATAGTTTGCTTCCATGATTTCTTCTTTTTAGAAAACCTATTACAAACCTAATATGTTTTTTGGATTTAAAAGAAATATATTGAAGAATAGTAATGTATAGTAAAGTATTGCGGCTTACAAGTAAGGTAATTCTCCCGAATTGCGTTTTTTAAGACAGCTAAGAAGTAGATGAGAAATAGAGAACAGGAGACTTGTATTGGTGAGTTGGCGAGTTGGCGATGGGGAGAGCTGGTGAATTGGCGAAAGAATATCCTACAAAGGCTCTAACACGTTTTACTATTCCCTTCTAGGATTAGCTTCTATCAATAAAGGGTGCTGTAGCTT